>NZER01000273.1 GCA_002690445.1 Candidatus Pacearchaeota archaeon | reverse complement strand
TTTGTGTTTCCTGGTTTCGTAGATTGAGATGCCTGCGACTTCTTCGATGATTTTTCTTCTATCTTCAGAAGTGGCCTTGATTAGTGAAGCGATTTCTCCCTGGAGTACGATGTTGAATCCGTTTGGGTCTATTCCGGCTTGGGCTAAGAGTTCTAAGAGTTCCTGCCGTGTTTTTGTTTCATTGTTAATGCGGTAGGTGGACTGGCCGTTTTTTCTGACTATTCTTTTGATTGAGATTTCACTTGATTCTGATGCAAATGTTTTATCTGTATTATCAAATATTAATTCAACTGAAGCTTCTTGAGATGATTTATACTGCTTGTTGCCGGAAAATAGCAGGTTAGCTGCCTTGGCTGCTCTGATTGATTTTATGCTTAATCTGCCTAGGACAAAGCACAGAGCATCGGTGATATTTGATTTTCCAGAGCCGTTTGGGCCGACAATTACATTCATTCCGTTTTCAAATGGGATTTCAGTTTTTCGTGCAAAGGATTTGAATCCGTGCATCACCAATTTTTTTATGTGTGGCATTAAAAGAGAATGATTAGGATGTTTTTAAAGATTTATAGATTGCTTGAGATGTTAGTCAGGTGTTTGTCTGGGTGGCATATATCCGTATCTGGGGTGGACATCAAGGATGTCGCATATTTCTCGAAATCCTGTGATTGAGACTCCGCTTTTATGATATGTGATTCCGGGTGTTTTTGATGCTCTTCGGATTGTTCTTACTCTAAAACCTTGTTCCTTCAATCCTTGCTCGATTGTATCCATTTCGGGAGAGTCGTCTCTCCAAAAACTTATATCTGGTTTCTCTTTAGTGTCTCTTTCTGCTGTTGCGTTAGGCATTTTTATAATAAAAAATAAGGATTAATAAAGATTATTGTGATTGAGGATGAATTAAAATATACTCGATTTTCAGAACATTTAAATAGGTATTTAATTTATTGAAGTTATGGAAGATCATGGTGTTGCAGTTCAGTCAGTTTCTCATGGTTTTGGTATTGCGGGTTTTGTTATTACATTAGTTTCGATTGTTATTGGAATTTTTATTCCTTTTGTTAATGGACTTTCTATTCTCGGGCTGATTTTTTCAATTATTCAAATGAAAAAACATAGAACAGGATTGGCTATTGCAGGTCTTGTTTTAGGTATTATCGGGGTTCTTCTTTTTGTTTCGCAGATAGCGGTATTTTTTATATGGTCTTCGGTTATACCTGATATTAAGGAAAATTCAAGAATTGGCGGGATGGAATGTTTGGATGCGATTTCTACAATGGCGATTGGAAGTGCTTGTAAGGACGATCAAGGAATTCGTATAACTCTAAGTAAGTCTTTCGGAGATTTTAAAGCTGAACAAGTGAGGTTTATTGTGGGCGGTAATTATGTGGATAAAGACGTGAAAGAAGAGGAATTTTTAGTAACTTATTCAGAGTTGGGTGTTAGTTCGGCAGAGAGTGTTGAGATGGCTCCAATTATTTCTAGTAAAGTATGCGATGTTTCTGATAGTGAGATTTTAATGGATTGCTAAGAAGAATTAGAATTCTCCTAACTTCATCTGCTCTTTTTCTTTTTTATGGTTTTGGAAGGTGGCCCAGGTTTCTCTGAAAATGTTGTCTTCTTGGTGCTGTTCGCTGTTTTCTTTGAGGAACTGAATTGTTTTTGGGTCATTAGGATAGCCGCTGCCAAAGTCTTTTCCAATGTTCTTTTTTAGGATGGCGATTTCTTTTTCTCGTGCTGATTTTGCTAAGATGGAGGCAGCAGAGACTACGACATAATCGCGGTCTGCTTTGTGTTCGCATGCAATTGAGATGCCTTCTTGTTTGTTGACTTTTTTTAGAACATCTCTTTTCCATGATTCTTTGTTTGGTGAGGGGCAGTCAATGATTATACGGATTGGTTCTTGAGTTGTTGTTGTTAGGTTGTTGATGATTTCTGCGGCTTTTTCTGCTTCAACTGTATTTAGGTTGGTTCCGGTTTTTATTTTTTCATCTATTTCGTTTGCATGAGTGAGAGCTATATAGAATGAGATAGCTTTTTCTCTGATTTTTTGGGCGAGGAGCTCGCGTTTTTCTGGAGGGATGAGTTTTGAGTCTTTTACTTCGAGTTGTTTGAAAACATTTTCTATTTCCTTGTTTACTAGAACGCCTGCGAGGGTCATGGGTCCAATTACCGGTCCTCTGCCTGCGTCATCTATGCCGATAATTAATTCCATGGGGGGTGTAGAACAATAAGGTTTATAAGGGTTTTTGGTATTTTTTGGTTATAGCGGGATGGAGCAGTCTGGTCAGCTCGCGAGGCCCATATCGTAAGGGAAACCTAGTTTCCCTTAACAAGTCAACCCTTCGCATATAGGCGAAACAAGTTTCGCTTGTTAAGATTGTGGGGTACCTCGAGGTCGATGGTTCAAATCCATCTCCCGCTATGGTAGATAAGATTGTGGGGGTTCCAGAGTGGTCAAATGGGCAGCCCTTAAGAAGTGAGTTGCTTTGCAACTTTATTTTATTAAGAACGGCTGTGGCTTAGTGCCTTCGGGGGTTCGAATCCTCCCCCCCACATTTTACTCCTTCCCTTGTGGAGGAGCGTAATCAGGAGCAAAATGCTACTCACAAATCACTTTTGCACTCTAATGGTGCGTAAGCAAAAGCAATTTGTTCGCCCCCACAGTTCACTCCTCAGGAACGGAGCGTAAGCAAAAGCAATTTGTTCGCCCCCACATTTCCTGAAGGGCTATGATGGGAGCAAAAAGAAAAATGGTAATATATGTAGAACCAAAAGATTTGAAAAAGAAAGTTAAATGCAAGGATTGCGGCAAGGAATTCGAGGTTAATCCTAGGGCGAGATATGCGCGAAAGTATTGTAAAAAATGCAGTGCAAAGAGGAAGAAAGATTATGAGAATTTGTGGAAGGTGAAGGCAGAGGATTGTGATGAGGGAGGGGGCGGTTGGTAAGGCTGTTAAGCATAGATTTTTATATGTTTCTTTTTTTGTGTAATAATGAAAAACAAAAATGTGGGTTTTTTGATTTCTGGAATTGCTGTTGTGATTGGAATTATTATTTTGATTTTTAATTTGGCTTTGAAAAATATTGTAGGGGATACTTGTTCGCACGGGGGCGGGTGTACGATGTATCAAACTATTTCTATTCAAACTTATTTAAGTTTGACAATTGCTGGGGTGGTTTTAGTTATTGGATTGTTTTTGATTTTTTCTAAAGAAAGTGAAAAGATTGTTGTTAAGAGAATAAGAGTCAGAGAGAGAAAAAAGAAGTTGGATTTATCTGATATTGATAAGGATGAGAAAGAAGTTGTGAGAATTCTTGAAAAAGAGAACGGGGCGATTTTTCAGAAGACGTTGATGGAGAAGCTTGATATTGGGAAAGTTAAAATGACGAGGCTGATTGATAAATTAGAGGCAAAGCAGATTGTTGAGAGAAAGAGGCGGGGAATGAATAATATTGTTGTTTTGAGGCATTAGTTAAATCATTATGGGGTGGTGATTTTTCTGAAGATATCTCAACTCGCAGTTTGTTTTTGTTGATCCCATCCACCCTTTGCGACTTCGTCGCAAAATAAATTAGTCAAAAACAAATCGATCGCTCCTCGCAATTTGCATTTGCCCATTGAAGAAAAGATAGGGCAAAAGCGAATTGCTCGCCCACCCTGTTGCGTTGCGATAATTAATTAGTTCAGAAAAATCGTAAAATAAGAGGATTTAACTAACATTTATTTTGAGATAATCTTTTAAATAAAGGAATCTTAGTTAATTAATGAAAAGAGGGGCGTTTGTTAAAGCTGTTGGGACTTTTATTTCCCTTGCAATAGTGATTGTAGCTGTTTCTTCTTTTTTTATTTTTAAGAACTTTTTAGTTTGGCCAGCTTTTCTTGGATTGGGAATTATTAATTTGATTGTTTTGAAATTTTTGAAAATTAAATTTAAAACTATTTATTCTGATTTTATTTTTGGGTGTATTGATAATGGTATTTTGGTTTTTGCAGCAACTCTTGGGAGTGTTTTTGCGGGGGTGGCGGGAGCAGTTATTGGCGGGGTGACAGGGAATACTATTACAGATGGGATTGGAGGTATTTTTGAAGGGTCTATTGTAGAAAATCAGAAAAGATCAAAAGCAGCAAGTAAGAGAACTGCATTGTCTACGATGTTGGGAAAGATGACGGGGTGTTTGTTTGGGGCGGGGGGGAGTTTAGCTTTGCTCTGGTTAATTAGTCTGGTTTGGCTTTCTATTTAGGATTTTTGTTGAAACTAGTTTCTCCAAAGGGGTTATAATAAAGTTTTTTGTTAGTTTTTTATGAAAAAGGTTTTTAAAATAAAAGGGATGCACTGCAACTCTTGTGCTCAGCGTATTGAAGATAAGTTGAAAGATAAGGTGAATAAGATTTCAGTAAGTTATGCAAAAGAGCGGGCAGAGATTGATTTTGATTCTGAGAAGATTTCTGAAAAAGAAATTAAGGAGGTTGTGAGGGGGTGCGGTTATGAGCCAGATGGAAAAGAGGTTAAGAAAGATGGGAATCAGAGGATTGGATTTTTTGTTATGATTGGTTCTTTATTGGTATTGGCTTATTTTGTTTACCAGTGGATTTCTGGTTTGAATCTTACTATCCCAGGTGTTGGTGAAAGTTCTGGAATTTTGCTATTATTTTTTGTTGGTCTTTTGACGGGGTTTCATTGTGTTTCGATGTGTGGTGGTTTTGTTGTGGGGTATACGACTAAGAATGCTGAGCAGGGGCATAAGGGGTTTAAGCAGCATTTTGTTTATGGTGGGGCGAAGATTGTTTCTTATGCGGTGATTGGGGGAATTTTTGGTTTGATTGGCGGAGTGTTTGCATTTAGTGTTGGGCTCCGAGGCGCGGTTGCTATTTTTGCAGGGTTGTTTATGATTGCTTTTGCTTTGAGTATGTTGGGTGTTGGTTTTTTTAAGCGTTTTCAATTTAATCCAAAATTTTTGTCTCGCTGGACTTCAAAGACCACTCGGGGTTCTAAAGGATTTTATAAAGCCCCGTTTATGACTGGGATACTTAGTGGATTGTTTATTGCATGCGGTCCGCTGCAGGCAATGTATCTTTATGCAGCTGGAACAGGGAGTTTTTTAATTGGACTTTTTTCTTTGGCTGCTTTTGGTTTAGGAACATTGCCAATTATGATTGGTTTTGGTAGTTTGACTTCTGTAATTAGCAAAAAAGCGACAAAGAGAATTTTGAAAATTGCAGCGATTCTTGTTTTGGTTTTAGGATTAATAATGCTGAATCGAGGTTTGACTGTTATGGGTTCTTCTGTTAGTTATGATTCAATTAAAGATAAAATTATTGGAGTAGATTCTGGGAGTGCTGTTTTGGTGGAGGGTGTTCAGGAAATTAATATGGAAGTTAATAGATATGGATGGGAGCCGGAGTCATTTGTTTTGAAAAAAGGAGTTCCTGTTAAATGGAATATTAATGTTTTGGAGTTGACTGGGTGTAATAATGAGATTTTTGTGAGGGATTATGGATTGGAGATTAAATTGAAAAAAGGTTTAAATGTTGTGGAGTTTACACCTGATGAAGCAGGGACAGTTAGGTGGAGTTGTTGGATGGGCATGATTCCGGGAAGTTTTGTAGTGACAGAGACAGGAGAGGCGAGTCAGGAGCAAATTAAATCAGCTACACCAGTAGGAGGAGGGAGTTGCAGCGGGGGGGCGGGCGGTGGGAGCTGCGGGAGTCCGACATGCGGGTCTACAACTGGGAGCGGTGGGTGCGGGTGTGGTGGGTAGGATGAAAAATAAATTTTGTTCAAATTTAATTGTAAGGAGAATGGGAAATTCACCATGACATCTAAATTTTGTTCAAATTTAATTGTAAGGAGAAATAAAAATGAGTAGATATTTATTGGTTGGAGCAGCTGTTTTAGCTGTTTTAGCTGTAGGTTTTTTTATATTTGGAAGCGGGACTGGAAATGTTGTGGCAAATACTGGACAGTTTTTAGATGAATCAGATTTGATTAAAATTCCGTTGAATGAAGTTTCTAGAACAGCTGCGTTTTATGATTATGATGGTATAAAGTTTTTTGTGGTGAAGGCAAAAGATGGAAGTGTGAAAACTGCATTTGATGCTTGTGATGTTTGTCACGGAAGCAAGAAGGGGTATAGGCAGGAAGGAGATGATATGATTTGCAATAAATGTGGAAATTATTATCCTATTTCAGGCTTAGGAACAAGAAATCTTCGGGGTGGGGGATGCTGGCCTGGTTATCTTCTGATGAAGGTTGAAAGAGATTATATAGTGATCCAAAAAGTGGCTTTGGAGTCTGGGAGGTATAGGTTTGCGTAAGTTTATATTCTTGAGTGAATTAGGCTAAGCAGAAGGAAAAAATAAATGGAAAAGAAAATTAAAGAAATGATTGAGTATCCTAAAGAAGGGATTTTGAGTAAGGAGATAGTTAAGACTGAAAGGTTAGATGTTACATTGTTTTGTATGGCCAAGGGAACTGAGATTGATGAACATACTTCGACAAAACAGGGATTTGTGCAAGTTGTGGAAGGTAGGGGAATTTTTAAGTTAGAAGGCGAGGATATTATCATGGAAGAAGGAGTTTTTATTTTTGTTAAGGAGAATGCTGTCCATTCATTAAAAGCAGAGGAGGATACGAGTTTTCTTTTAGTGCTTGTTAAATAAGATGGTATCAAAAACTTCAAAAATGCTTTCAGAGGAACATGAGAATATTTTGAAAGTAGTGAAGGTTCTTGAAGCAGAATGCGATTTAATTGAAAAAGGCAAGAAAGTTTATAAGGGTTTTTTTGAAAAAGTAATTGATTTTATTGGAAATTATGCTGATAGATTTCATCATGCAAAAGAAGAAGATATTTTGTTTAAGGAATTTGTTAGAAAAGTTGAGAGTGATGAAGGTTGTGTTCATTGTAATCCTGTTGAGCAGATGTTGGTTGAACATGAAGAAGGAAGAGAGTTTGTTAAGGGAATGAAACAGGCCTTGGACAATGATGATAAGGAGAAATTAGTTGAGAATGCAAGAGGATATGCTGGATTGATTCAGGAGCATATTTTCAAGGAAGATAATATTCTTTATCCTATGGCTGATGAGGTTTTAAGTGATAGTGTGAAAAAAGAGATGTTAGAGAAATTTGAGAAAATTGGAAATGAAAGGGCTGATGAAAAGAAGAAGTATCTTGATTTTGTTGGGCATTTAAATAAATAGGAGGAAATAAAAAAATGAAAAAAGTAAATTTTTCCAAGGAAAAATTTTCATGCTTTCATTTTAAATGGAGGAAAATAAAATAAAAATGAAAAAAGTAAAAATGGATATTGAAGGGATGACTTGTGCTAGTTGTGCGGGGCATGTGGAAAAAGAACTTTCTAAGATTGGTGCTAAGGACATTAGTGTTAATGCAGTTACAGGAAAGGCTTTTCTTGAGGTAGATGATAGTGTTGATGGAGGAAAGTTGAAAGATGCTGTGAAAGAAGCGGGTTATACGCCTTTGGGAGTTGAGTTTGAGGAGTTGGGATTTGAAGATCCCTCCCCCCCACCCTCAGCTGAAGCTGATCATTATAATTCAAATCCCAACTCCAAACAGAAAAATTCTAAAAAGAAAAAAAGTGAAATTGATGTGTGGAAGCATAAGTTAGTTTGGGTTTGGATTTTGACTGGTTTGATTATGGTTATTATGTATTCAAGTGAATTATTTGGACTAGAGATTGTTCCGATGAGCTGGATGGGGCTGTTGATGCTGGTTTTGAGTTTTCCAATTATTTTTATTTTTGGGTTTTCTACTATTCGAGCAGGGTTGAGGGGATTTTATAAATTATATTTTACAATGGATTCGTTGATTGCGCTTGGGACAATTGTTGCGTTTGCAACTGGCATCTTGAGTTTTTTTATGGAGATAACTAGTTTTGCTGGTGTTTCTGGAATGATTATGACAATTTTTATTACTGGAAAATATATTGAGTCAAGGGCAAAAGGGCGGGCAACTTCAGAGATTAGAAAGCTTTTGGAGTTGGGTGCTAAGAAAGCGCGAGTTTTGAGAGATGGAAAGGAATTGGAAGTTGAGATTGGGGAGGTTGAGATTGGGGATGTGATGATTATTAAGCCGGGTGAGAAAATTCCAACTGATGGGGTTGTTGTGAAGGGCGAGAGTGCAGTTGATGAGAGTATGGTGACAGGGGAGAGTTTACCGGTGGATAAAAAGAAAAAGGATAATGTTATTGGCGCGACTTTGAATCAGGATGGGGTTTTGTATGTTAAGGCTGCTAAGATTGGGAAGGATACTTTTTTAGCGCATATTATTAAATTGGTTGAAGAGGCGCAGGGAACAAAGGTGCCAATTCAGAAAGTTGCTGATAAGGTGACAAATGTTTTTGTTCCTATTATTTTGGCTCTTGCAGTTGTGACTTTTTTGAGCTGGTATTTTTTGGTTGGAGCGGAGATTGGGCGGGCGGTGGGGGTTGGTATTGCAGTTTTAGTTATTGCGTGTCCGTGTTCTTTGGGGTTGGCTGTTCCGATTTCTTTGACTGTGGGGGTGGGGATGGGGGCTAAAAAAGGAATTTTAATTAAAAAAGGAGGGGCAATTCAGACAATGAAGGAGGTGAAGACAATTGTTTTTGATAAGACTGGCACAATTACAAAGGGAGAGCCAGAAGTGATTGATATTTTTGCAAAAGATGAAAAAAACTTATTAAAGTTAGCAGGCAGTTTAGAAAAATTATCTGAGCATCCGTTAGCTAAGGCAATTGTGAAAAAAGCTAATCTGAGAAAATATTTGGGTGTGAAGAAATTTAAAATTATTCGGGGCAAGGGGCTAGAGGGGGTTGTTGGAGGTAAAAAGATTGTTATTGGTAATGAAGATTTGATAAAAGAAAAGAGAATTTCTATTAAGGGTTTTGAAGATAAAATTAAGGAATTTCAGGAAAAGGGGGAGAGTGTTATGATTGTTGTGGCGGGGGGGGGGGGGG
>NZER01000272.1 GCA_002690445.1 Candidatus Pacearchaeota archaeon | reverse complement strand
CAGATAACCGGTTTAGTGGGTTTTGGAGAAGCAGCAGCTGGGTTAGGTAAACAGGTTAGATGGATGGGCCTGGGGTTTGTTGAATTAAAAAAACATATGGATGCATTAGCTCCTGGTTGGCAAGAATATGAAAAACAGCTTCTAGATAATGCAAAGCAAATGATAGAGCAGGTCGCACTTCAGGAGGGTTTTCTTGGAACAGTTAAAGAATTTAGGACGGCTCAAGAAGACATAGCGAAGGCAGTTGGTAAAACAACTGAGGGAAAAATAAAGGATTCACAAGCTACATTAGATCAAATAAAGACTTTAAAAGATTGGATATCTACAAATAAATTTGGCAAACAAAGTGCTGAAGATTATGCTATAGCTGTAAGAAATATTGAAGAAAAGATAGCCACCCTTAATGAAAAGCTTACAGGGAATATAAAATTTGGGAAGATTCAGGCTTCAATAATTGCCAATACTGCTAAGAGGTTTAAGGAAAATAGTCTTCTCACAATGCAGGCTTCCAAGCATACTCAAAGAAAGCTTGATCTTACTAAATTAGAAATAAAATCCTCACAAGATAAGCTAAAGATTGATGCTCAGATAGCAAAATTGGAAGGAGAGAAATCGGTTAGTGGACTTTCAAAAGAGAAGATTCAAAATATAAATGATACCATAGATTCATATAGAGAAGAAAAGGATCAGATAGACAAGAATGTAGCTGCTGAAAAGGTATTAATAGAAAATAAGCATAATCTAAAAGATATTCTAAATGGTCTTACAATTGCACAAGAGAGAGCTGCTGCCAGCAAGGACGGGCTTATAACATTAACTGAAAAACATAACCTTCTTATAGAAGAAGCAGATACCATAACGAAGGCAATTAATGCTACAACAGGGGATACCGTTGAACTGACGAAGCAATACATCGGGGTTATGGCTCAATTGGTGGCACTAAGTAATGAACGATTTTTAGCAGGTCAGGCTATGGCATTAATGGCAGTAAAGACAAATGCACTAGAGGATGGCTTTATTTCTCTTGCCGAAAAGAGAATAATAAAAGAAGAAGAGCTGAATAATATACAGGCAAGAAAAACTAAATTGGAACAGGACAGGAATATAGATGGAAAAACATATAGTTCTATACTTCTTCAGGAAGCCCAATTAAAAGCTGATCTTTTAAATTTAGGTAAACAAGAAATTGATCAAAATAATAAACTTGCTATTGATTTGGAAAAAAGAAGCAGGCTTGAAGATAATTTTCTTTCAATTATAGACAAACAAGCATTAAATCATGGAAGACTTATCCAAATTAAATATCTATTACTTAGATTAGATAGTGAAAATGAAGTTAATCTTGTAGAAATAAATAGATTAGAAAATGAAAAAGCACAAATAATAAATAATAATTTAAATCTTGGCAGACAACAAGTTTCATTAGATCGTGAATCGTTTATATTGAATGTAAATCTTCTTGCTCTTAGTGATGGATTTATTTCAAAAGCAGAAGAATTATCAGCTGTTGAAACAAGACTTTTACAGGTCTCGATTGATAAGATTAAGGTAATGGTTGAGGAGGGGAAAAATCAGGAAAAACTAAATGCATTAATTGCTGACGAAATAGCATTAGAAATGAGAAGAACACAGCTTAAAAGGATGGCAACTGAGGAGGCAGATGCTATTAGCATTCAAAAGATTATTAATGCAAATAAAGAAAAAGATGGTATTTTTTCAATTAAAAATGCTTTGCTTAACATGATACCATTTCTTGGGCAAGAAAGCTCCCTTAAAATGCAATTAAATGTGATTGGTGAGAAAAAAAGGAATCTTGATAAGTTAATTAAAGATGATCTTATAGAGAAAAATGCAGCAGCTTTATTAGAACAGCAGCTATTAGGACAAGAGCTTGATTTAAAAAAGCAATTATTTGATCTGGCAGTTCAGCAGGCCCAGCAGACCGTTGCCTCAGTGCAGACTGCTATTGGAGCCATAGAGGCTAACTGGAGTGCAATTGATTCAAAGAATAAAGCAGAAGAAATGGCTGAAGCTGATAAACTGAGAAGCACCATTTCAAGAGAAAGAAAGAAAGAGCAAATTGAAGAAAAATATTCTAATCTGGCTAAGAAACGTGCCAAGAAGCTTCGGGGCTGGAAGGTAGCATCGGCAATATCCAATGTTGCACTTGGTATAACTCAAACCTGGGCATCCCCCGACATTGGCCCTCTCTTTAAATGGATTCAAACAGCAGCACAACTTACTGCTGGTTATACACAAATTAAAACAATACAGGGTCAAGAATTTGCTCAAGGTGGTCTAATTGGTGGGAGAAGGCATTCCCAAGGTGGGACTACAATAAATGCAGAGCAGGGCGAGTTTGTTATGAGGCGTAGTGCTGTCCAAAGTGTTGGCGTTGAGACTATGAATAGGATAAATCAAGGTGGTGGGGCTACATCCAATATAACTGTAAACGTATCCGGTAATGTTTTATCACAGGACTATGTTGAAGGAGAACTTGCTGAAGCTATCAAGGAAGCAGCACGAAGAGGAACCGACTTTGGACTTAGTTAAATATAATATAATAAATTTTCTACTTCAGCTTAATATAAAGATAGGTCGCAAGCTATCGTATTTACTCGCCAAATACGAAGCCGATGAATATGTCGAAAAGAATGAGAACATTGATCTACGGAGCATTCCTAGGCGAATTAAGAATATTATACTACATGACCAAGATATTATAGATCAACGTAGGACATTATGTAATGATTGTGAACATCGCTTAGGTTTGAATTGTAAAAAATGTGGTTGCTTTATTGCTGCAAAAACAAGAGTTGCTATAACGAGCTGTCCAGTAGGGAAATGGGGCAAAGTAGAAATAGAAGGGAAAAAAGTTGGCACTTACGTTACCAGCTAATTTTGCACAAGACCTACAGGGCAGGGATACTGCACTTGTTCCTGTTGTAGTTATCGGTAATTTTACAGAGGATTACTATACTACGACTGCTGTGGATTGGTTGAACAATTCTATACATATAAGCACAAATCAAATATCTTACATTGAAAGATATGGAACTGGTACACAGTATACATATAACACATTGCCACTATTACTAAATATTCCCTCACTTAAAGAGAGTATTGATATTGAGAAACGTAACTACAAGATTTCCAATATTACGCTTGATATTAGCAATTATGAATATAATGGTAAAAGATTTTCAGAACTTGTTACAAACCATACAACAATTAGCGAATCGCTTATTAATACAGAATGTAGAATATACTGGTTTTCGCCATCGGTAGAATGGATATTTGCTGTTGATAAACATATTTATAATGAAAATTCTATTGCTATGCAAATATATAATGGCATTATCAGGCGATACGTTCATGATGATGAAAAAGTGACAATTACAGTGGAAGATCATAGTCAGGCAATTCTGGATAAGGATTTGCCTAAGGTATCTGAAGAGATAATTGATGACGGTGTGTCCAAGCCTGTACCTATAACTTACGGGCTAGTTAAAAATTCCCCATTAACATTAGACAAGTCTACAAATCGTTTACTGCTTGGCTATTCAGCTGAAGTTTTAGTTGAACAAATCTATGACGTTGATTTTGGCAACAATTACGGTGCTCCTCTTATACCGAATGTAAAAATGAATGTTGATGGCAAATATTTTTCAATACCTGATACTATACAAACTCTACACGACCATTACGATGATTTAATCTCTATATCTGAAGGAGGTTCAACAGAAACTAATGAAGGAACAGTAGAGACCGGTTCAGTAGTATCATTAGGCACCGTACAATATACAGTTGAGGGTAATATTATTAAATTTACACAAAATGCCTTGTCAAGGGCTAATATTATGCAATGCATATCAACAAACAAACCAACAGTATCATTAATTTTTACACTTCCAATTATTGATGTTGATACGCCCGACTTTGTCAATTTTTCTGTTCAGGGGCATGATTTTGGAGAGATTGTAAGGGGTACATATATAGATATATCAGATATTGAAACTGATTCTTTTGGGACGGAAATTGGGATGGTAGAAAATTTAACTGATGGTACTGATAGCATCTTCTTTAGAAAATTTCGTGGCTTATATGAGACGGCTGATGCGTCGAGGCATAGAGGATATGCACCTGAATTTAGACTTAATATAGATTGTTATGAGTCTAGTGCAGAATATACTCATGTGCTTGGCCTTATACTGACTTTGGGCAGTAGTAGTGGTGGTGATATACATATGCCACAAAAGACAGATGATACACAAGATTGGTATACACTTATAAATCCAGTTGAAAATGATAATCTGTATTCATGGACTACCTCTGGTGCGATACAAACAACTGCAGATACTCCTGTTTGGGGGGGCAATTGGGCAGAAGATGGGTTTGATATACCATCTTCCTTGTCCTTTAACTGGCCATGTTTTTATTTAGTGTTTTGGCCAGTTACGGATCCTAATTATGCTAGTCATGGTGGATCTACGTCTTGGGGGGTGTTTACAGTTGACTCAAATTATGTAAGCAGTAACATATACGGTAATACGCCAGTATTAAAGTATGGGTTAGGCCCTACTGGTGGTAGTGGGGAAGCAGCATTTGAGCTTTATGGTCAGAATTTTGCAGACTTAAACAATGCAGGCAGCCCGAGTCATGACCTCTATGATGGAGATAATCCAGCATGGACGGATACATCATTTTATCTTAGAGAAGTTAAAACTATGGTATCAGTAGATATTGAAAAACCACTTGATAAAAAATTCTACGCTTTTATATGGGGAAGAGGCATGACGGGAGATGGCTATGAAGCAGGTGCTGTCCATCCTAGTGCTGGATATGTTATTCAAGATATAATTCAGGATGAAATTGGATATTCAGGAGACGTTATTGATGCTGGTTATAATGCCGATGCGAGTCTTATATATGATTGGATATATGATTTTACAATTAGTAAGAAAATTAATAGCAAGAGACTTATTGAGGAGATGGCATCTTCATCACCGTATATCCCACGTTTTGATAATATGGGTAGGTTTAAACTTGATATTATAAAACCAACTTATGATTCTGCTGATTCTACAATAAGAGAAGATGATGTTATAAATTTTTCTTATAGCAGGACAAAGATAGAAGATGTAAAAACAGCTATTGATTTTAGGTATAGGTATGATTATTCCGAAGATGAATTTACCAAAAAATTGAGTATTCTAGATTTGGGGATAATGTACGATCATATTCAGGCTAACTTTATTTTATCTGGCTACAAAACAAGCTATTATGGGTTTGGGGATGTGGCGAATGACGATGATCATAGCGATTCTACCCTTGTAATTGATGATCATAGGGGCAAATATATTCGTGATGCAATTACTGCCAAGGCTTTTGCAGTATGGACATTACTATGGAATTGCAACCAGCATTTAAAGATAAAAGTTAAATTGCCCTTAAAATATATGGATCTTGAGATTGGTGATATTGTAGAGTTTGATAATATTTTGGGCAAAGCTATGCCTTACGGAATAAATTATACAGAACACGGTGGAGAGATTAACGGTCAGCAAATATTTCCTTATTTTATGATTTTATCTACCAACAAGACACTTGAATGGGTAGAAATAGAAACAATTATGATGCACAATTTATCAGGGGAAGAGATTGTATTTGCAGCTGGCTGTACGGATATGGATGCTTATAATTATAATCCCGATGCCACATCAGATGATGGCAGTTGTGTTATACCTAAATTTGAGTATTGGTGTATGGTGCCTCATCTTGTTACTGACGCAAATGGTATTATTATGCACGAGGAATTTAATCTCTGGGAATGGGGAGAAGATCCTAGCACTATGGGATATCCTGACTGTGAAGGTTGCGATATTTATATGCCTGTACTTGCAGAAGGTGAAACAGGCATGGTAGATATAGAATCATTTTATTATCACGAAGGGAATCAGGGCAGCGTTTATACTCCAGCAAAAGCAACAGGTGTTCCTTTAGAAAATCGACCTGGGGGAAATGGCGTACTTCTTTACGAGGAAGATGAGGCAGGCAATCCAACCTTCCCACAGAAAATATATGATTATGGTGGTCAACAGCCATACCAAGTTTATAATGAGTGTGATTTTAATCCAAATGAGCCTTATGCACATATGATTCAAGTTGACATTCATACAGGTGGTAGTGTTGATGATCAGTTTAATTGGCAAACCTTAATGGTAGAGACGGAAGAGGGAGGGAGTCAGCCTGGAATAGAATTTTTTCATGCAGGGCAAGGTTTGGCTCGTGAAATTCAGATTGGGGATAGTACTGGGCAGTTGTCTTATCAGGATATATACAATTATTGGAGTGAAAATGTAATATACGAGCCAGGAGAGGAAACTCGCGTGTTACGCTTAAGGGTTACACAACTGACTTTTTATAATCAAGAAGAGCTTGATGACTTTTCTGTTAATATAGGGGGGCCAGGCATATATTATGAAGGTATGCTCTGGCAATCTGTAGACCAATATAATCCTAATAATATATATGAATTCTATATAACAGAAAATTTAAATCCTGATGACGGTGGTTGGATACCGTCTTCTGTACTTGAGGGTTATGAGTATATTAATGTTAGTCCCATAATTAACATAAATTATAGATACCCTGATAGAAATTCAGCACTTGATCTTACCATTAAAATTATTAAACATGAAGATTGGGAACATGTTGAGGTTGTTCCGGGCGACCTAGATGGAAACGGTTCCTGGAATGTATTGGATATTGTTCAACTGACTAACTGCGTTCTGGCAAATAACTGCGATGATCATGTAAATGGTCTTAACGGGGACTTAAACGGAGACGGTTCCTGGAATGTGCTGGATATTGTTCAACTGTCTAATTGCATTCTGGCAAATAACTGTGGTCCGGGTTAATGGCTTATCTTTATTACGGCAATGGTGAGTGTACGATAGAAGGTTCTGAAATAAGGGGCGTTCAGATTAAGTATGATGGCAATATAAGGGTAGAAAAAACTGCTGGTGATAATTTTGCGTTGAATCATAAAAATAATGGTATTTTGGTTTTTCCCATTGGCGAAGGATACCTAAATGATCTTTTTAAATATAGGGGAACACTAAATATAATATCTGTAATAGTTGCTAGCAAAGATGGGGAATTTGTTGAATGTACCATAAAAAGAGTTATGGATTATAGCAACCTTTTAAATTCAACTGCCGAAACTATGACAACCAATGCAGAAGATTTATCAGTAGGGCATGATTCTTTCAATATAATAGGTCAATACCAACAAATTATAGAAAATCTACATACAAAACACAGGGGACAATTTTATTTAAAAGAAGGAGAGGGCAGGGGTAGGCCAGGTGAATGGATTACATTTAATCATGGAGATAGCTTTTTAATTGATGTAACTCTTGGTTACAATCAGCCCTTGGATCTTGCTGAAAGTACACCGAATATTTTTGACCCACAGACTGATGTTGTAATATCAATGCACTACGAAAGTGGGACGAGTAGTGCTTGGTGGATTAATGGTACTTGGTTAGGTTCTCTTATGACTTTATTACCTGGGCACAGATGTATAGTCGGAAGTTCACAAGGTTCTTCTGGTCAAATTCATATTAGATCGAATATTGCAGGAGCAAAACCAGCTATACCTGGATCGTTGCCAAGAGAAATTCCGTATGAGGGGGAATATCATATTCATCTTAAAGATTCAGCCTGTATGACCGGAGCTACACATGATGAAAATTCACAGGATTTATATTTTAAGCAAGTTCAGAATGGTGAGGTTATAGATAAACTTGTCCCAACAAAAAGCCCAAGCCATGTTCCACCTGGATTGAAATTAATAAAGAAAAAGAGGGCGAGATAGATGGCATATCAGAATGTAGGCACACCAAGATTTTATGTAGATCATTTATTATGGCTTAAATCATTAGGGGTGGAATATTATACGGACGCCTATGGGTATATTATAGTATCCAAAGAGAGTTTAATAAGTTTAAACCCTACTAATCCCCAGTTAATACCTTCACAAAATACCCCGGAAGGCAGTGTTTATATAGCCTATAATGCTGCTCCAGCGATAATGACAGCAGATAATAAATGGAAAGCATATACTGCTCTATTGGGGCATAATTCGTCATCTGCCCAGGCAAAAATAAGATTTTCTTTGGATGGGGGTGTTACATATTCTGATTATCCAAATAATTATATAAATTACTCACCTGATACTTCTTCGCCCCATGATGGTTTTACTCTATGTTATGAGTTTGATAATACAGGCTCTACGCTTACATTTGGGCTTGATCCTGTTAGTGATACTTATTCTTCAGATTTTAAAATTGGCTGTATCTCTCACGGAAATTACTACGATATGCCAAATGCACCTAATCTTTCTCTTGCAATGAGCCGTGATTATGGTGGAACTAAAGAATTTACTACTTATAATGGCAATTCTATGAGTAATACAATGTGGAGCAAGGCACCGAAGTGGGGTGATCTTGGTGCCTGGGAATTAGCAGGGGATCCATCTGTGGGGGGATGGGAGGCTGATATAGCACCATATATTAGAGGATTATCAAAATCTGGAAGAAGAACTTGGGATTTAAAATTTTCCTACATGAGTGATAGTGACCTTTGGGGGCCTAATCAGATGTTAACTAATTATGAAACATCAGGATATAGTGATGGTGATGGTGATGATGTTTTTACAAACACGCTTCTTAATGATGATAATTTCTTTTCGCAAGTTTGGCACAAAACTCTGGGTGGTACTTTACCATTTATTTTCCAGCCAAACTCATCTGATAGTAACCCCGATCAATTCGCTATATGTAAAATTGCAAATAATTCATTAAAGGCAAAACAAACTGCACATAATGTATATGACATTTCCTTAAAAATAGAAGAGGTGTGGTAAGTGGCTTATCAAAATGTTGGTACTCCAAGATTTTATATAAATATACCTGAATGGTTATCAGTTACAGGTGCTGTACAATTACCAGAAAACGATACAGATAATAAATTACTAACCCTACCTGTTGAGATGTCTAATGCTTATGACATAAATTTAGATTTTCTTGGTATGGCAGACAATGGCTTCCTTGCTGTTCTTGGACATGATATCAGTCCTCCTGGGAGTAATTCTTATAGTATTGAAGATTATACATCAGCTAAAGTGCAAATGACTAATGTAATTAATGGAGATCCTAATCAAGATGGGTGGTGTTATCCACAGTATAGTGGATTTTCTATCACAACATTTACGGGTAGTAATGATATTAAAGAGCTTAAGGTTTCGGAGTATATCAATCAAATAGGCTCTGTGGTAATTGGGACATATTACGATATGCCACATAGTCCAGAACTAGACTTAACTATGACAAGAGAAATGGGCAATAGTGTAAAACGTATTCGCACCAAAGGGGGTTCCGATCTTGTGGATTATAGACATATAAAATCTCCTACATGGGGATCATTAGCAGCCTGGGAATTAAGTTATCCTACTGGCAGCACTATTAATCAAGCACTATCCCGTAGTGGAAGGCGTATTTGGGACTTATCATTTAATTATATGCAAGGATCAGATATGTTTGGACTTAATCAATCTTTAAGTAGTGGGCTATCAGGAACTGATTTTAATGGAAATTTATTTCTTGGGTCTGATTATGATGCTGGTGATATAAACATGCATTCTGATGTTGATGATACAGGGACAGATACTCATGGTAATTTTAATTATAATCTACTGACTGATGACAATTTCTTTTCACAAGTGATCCATAAAACTAATGGTGGACAGTTGCCATTTATCTTCCAACCCGATGGTGATGGTGATACTCCTGGGTCTGGCAATAACAATCCCGACCAGTTCGCAATCTGCAAATTTGATATGAAGAGCTTTAAATTCGATCAGGTTGCGAATGGTGTATATAATATGAAACTAAAAATTCGTGAAGTTTGGTAGCCAATGTGTAGGAATTTCATAGTATTTATTATCAAGATGCTCAGGATATGATTTTATTTCAGGTTTTCTATCTGTTATAATCTTCACAACCTCATTAAACATAACCTCACAATAAGCCTTATTAACAATATCATATAGAAATATAATAATCTCAAGATGATCATTCCATAACCTGTAGTTTTTTAAATCCTTTATTTTAAGCTTCACCATCCCCTTAAATCCTTTAGCCTCTAAAAACAATGGCTGATCATATTGGTTAAATATAATAAAGTCAGGAATAGACCTTATAAAGACAGGTATTTTCCATATAGGTCCATTAAAATCTAAAGCATCTAATCCACTCCTTACATAACGAACCTGCCTTCTCTCCATATATTCTATAGCTTTTGGCTCTGCTATTCTATTTGAATTTCTTAATTTAAAATCTGATTCATGGCGATAGGTAGCCTTTGTAATCATTGTATTACCCCTAACCCACCTTCAGGCTCAGGCATTTCATCATTATAATAACAATCCTTTCCATAGCTTGCTATAAGAATAGCATCACCAACATTAAATGTTACCTTTATATTTGGATATAAAGACTCTGCATGTTCTTTAAGCCATTTTTTTCTTTCTCTTCCATGGAGTTTATCAGGAATATCAAATGTTCCCTGCCACCTTCTTGGTGCTACATTATAAACCTCAATTTCACTAGATGCTGCTATTCCCTTCCATAGCCCATAGTTATAACCAAACCTGAAGGCACTAACTCTGCCATCTCCTGGGAATGACCATACATGTTCTATAAATAGAATGACATTATCTGCACTTGTTTCACCTATCCCTGCTTCAAGAACTCCTGCCATTTCATAGGCAGTCTTTGGGCATCTTATAGCTTTTATATAATCATTTTCCATCTCTGGCTTTATAAAGGCTACCCCACCATTCATTCCAGGGTCTATCCCTATAAATAGTTTCTTTTCAAAATCAAACATTTTTTCTTGCCTCCCTAAAATCTTCCATTGTGTTATATAACTTTACCTTGTCCCCATCAAAACCAAGCTTGACAGCACCTGAATTGCCATATCTCACCTTTGATCCTATTACTTCTATTCCATTTGCACCAACCTTGCTCTTTGTAAAGTTAATCTTATAGTCATAAAATATAAACCATACATTTTCTGCAACTTGCTCTATTGCACCACTCTCTGCGAGGTCTGAAAGCATGGGTCTTTGAGATAGTCTACTTTCAATCTGCCTGTTGAGTTGTGATACAAGAACTACACAGGATTTGGTAGATTTAGCGAGCCACTTATAATCATTAACAATCTTTTCAAGCTGTAAACGTCTTTGCTCAAGGGGGTTATCAGGTCTTATAAGCTGAATATAATCATCTATTATAACGTCTGGCTTAAACTTTTTAACTTCTGAAGCTCCAGAGCTAAAATCTTTAAGGTTGTCGAACATGACGAACTTATCTTGGGAGTACTTATCTATTATGGCTTGTTTAACCCTTGTAAGTTCTGCCATACTCTGCATATCAAATATTCCCCTGCGTATCATCCCATAAGAAAGGTCACCACTTTCAAGTGTTATAAGTTTTTTTAGCATTTCAACATTAGTCATTTCCCTGTTAAACAGGGCAACCTTTTTATCATTCTCTATAAGACTTTTTATAAGATTTATAGTAAATGTTGTTTTACCATGCCCAGGCCTACCACCAACTATTGTAATCTCGCCCCTTGTCATTCCACCTGCTAATTCATCAAGTCCAGAAAATCCTGTTTTTATAAGATTTGTTTCACCCACCTCTATACTGCTTATAACATCTTCCATTTCAAGCTTTATGTCAAATGTTTCTCCTGGTCTTATTTCT
>NZER01000271.1 GCA_002690445.1 Candidatus Pacearchaeota archaeon | reverse complement strand
TATTGAGACGGGGGCGGAGGCTGGGGTAGATGCTGCCGTTGGGGAGGGGACGTGAAGCCGCCATTGGGGTGGGTCGCGGTGGCGGCAGGGGTGGGGGCGGGGGTGGGGGGGGGGGGGGTGGGGGGGGGGGGGGGGGGGGGGGGGGGGGGGGGGGGGGGGGGGGGGGTAGGTGGTGAGGTAGGTGGGTCTGGCGGGGCGGGGGGTTCGGGGGATTTTCTTGGGACTGGGAAGGTTTCTCAAGATGGAAAACTTTTATTGAGTTTTTTGCCAAAGGAGAGAAGGAGAAAGGAAAATTAGATAGGCGAAATATATAAAAGAGGGAAAATTTTAGGTAATTTATGGATATTTTATCTTATGTTCCGTTTACAAAGCAGTGGTATGGTCGGAGAAAGGAAAATGCGCGGGAGTTGTTGAGTGGGGAGATTTCTATGCTAAAGGAAAGTGGGGCTAGTGCTGAACAGAGGTGCAAGGAGCTTGCTGTTGGCAGGGCAGGTTTAGAAAAATCACTAGCTTTTCAGAGTGATGCTGCGAGAATTGCAAAAGAAGGAGAAAGAGTTGCAGAAGAACAAAATGCGGATTTGAAAGCAAGATTGGCAGAGGACAGAACAAATCGGACTGCATTGGTTGCTCAAGCAGTAGGGGATTATAAGGCTGGGGCTGGAAGGATATTAGATGAAATTCGAGCTGCTAATAAGCAGAACCTTTTGGGAATTTTTAAAAGAGAGATCCCACATGTAGATCCAGCTCTTGTTATTCAGAGATTTCCTGCTGAATATATTTATCAAGCTGTAATAGAATTCTTAGTACACACCAACCGAGCTTTTGGGATAGGTCCTGTTGCTGTTTATGCTCCGCGAGGACAGGCAGTAAATTTGTATTATGCTTCTGCAACTTTTAGGAGATGCTGCAGTCTTTCTGATGATGGTATTGCAGATATGATTAAGGAAAACCTTGATGAGATTAGGAGAGCGAGAGTAAAAGGACATGAGGTAAATTGTGAGGGTTATGATTTAACTTTCAGACCACTTGGAGCCAAAGATTCGGGTAAGGTGCAGGCTGTAGCTGTTTATGCAACACCGCACAAAAGCCCGTGGAAAGCAATTAAGGCTCTTAAAGGTGCAGGGGAAGGTGCATTAGGAGCGGTGCAGGATGCAGTTGGAGATCTCGGAAGAATAGATCCAGATTTAGGAGAGAATTTAGCAACAACTTAAAATGGAGCAAAAAGAAATTGAAGCATACAGAAAGGCAGGGGAGATGGCTAAGAAAGTTGTGGCTTATGCGCGGGGTATTATTAAGCCGGGAATGCTGTTGATTGAAATTGCTGATAAAATTGATGCTAAAATTGAAGAAGTAGGCGGGGTGGCTGCTTTTCCTGTTAATCTTTCTTTAAATGAGATCGCTGCTCACTATACACCTTCTTCTGATGATAAGACCAAGGCAGAAGGTTTGTTGAAAGTTGATTTGGGGGTGAGTGTTGATGGTTATATTGCTGATGTTGCTTTTTCTCTTGATTTAACTGATGATAGTAGGTTTAAAGACATGATTGAGATGAATGAGGCAGTTTTGGAAAATGTTTTAGCAAAGTTGAATGTTGATTCTGAAGTGAAAGATATTGGTAATGCTATTCAGGAAAAATTATCTAAAAGTGGGGATGGGTATTCTGTTGTTCGGAATTTGTCAGGGCATTTACTTGGGAAGGATGTTATTCATGCGGGCTTGACGATTTCAAATTATGAAAATGACAACAAGACCAAAATAAAAGATATGGCAATTGCAATTGAGCCATTTTTGACTAGCGGGGTTGGGAAAGTTTATAATGGGAAGGATAGTGAGATATTTCGGCTTAAGGGGGAGCAGCAGGTTCGGGATAAGGATGCGCGGGAAATTTTGAAATTTATTAAAGAAAATTATAAGACTAGGCCATTTTGCAAGAGGTGGCTGGAGAAAGAAGGTTTTAAGAAACTGAATTTTGTTTTGAAGCTGTTGGTCAGGGACGGGATTTTGCATAATTATTCTATGTTAATTGAGAAGAGTAAGAAGCCGGTGAGTCAAGCAGAGCATACTGTGCTTATTCATGATGAGGTTGAGGTTGTGACGAGATGAATGGTGAAATTAGAAGACCTAGACAAAATGAGATTTATGAGGCAGCGAGAAGGGTGAGTTTTGATGAAGAAAATGCAAGGGCTTTGGCAAGAACTACTTTCCGATTAACTGATTTGGAAGTGGGCGATAATATTTGTGGTGGGCTTATCTTATTTAGAGATATGCCTACAGATGGTGGGAGGGGGATTTTATTTCAGCGAGAGGTATTAGAATTATATTCTTCTTATGGTTTTCAAGTTTGTTAGCCAGTATAAGTTGCTTTTTCTGCCAGAGCTGCTCTGGCGCTTCTGAGATACTGCTGTTCAACTTTTTTGTATCTTTCTTGGTCTGATTTGGAAACTGAGGCTGGGACTTTTTCCATTGCTTTTTCAAAATGCTTTTTTGTGATTTTTTTGTTTTCTATGTCTTCTCTTAATGCGAGCATTGCTGCTTCTCTTGCAAGTGCTTCTATGTCAGCTCCAGTGTAACCCTCAAGTTCTTCTGCTATTTTTGCTATATCTACTGACTTATCTAAAACCTTATTAGCTTTCATCTTTTTTGTATGGATTTTCAGTATTGTTTCCCTGCCTTCTTTTGTCGGCACTCCTACATAGACAATTCTGTCAAATCTGCCCGGACGCATTAGTGCGGTATCTAACATATCTGGACGGTTTGTTGCTCCGATAACAATTACATTTGATAAATCTTCAATACCGTCCATTTCTGCCAGCATTTGGTTAAGGACGCGTTCAGTAACTTTTGTTCCTGTTTCAAATCCGCGCTTTCCTGCTAAAGAGTCTATTTCGTCGAAGAAAATAACGCAGGGAGAAACTTGTCTTGCTCTTTCAAATATTTTTCTGACTCCTTCTTCTGATTTTCCGACCCACATACTTAGCAGAGACGGGCCTTTTACTTGGATAAAGTTGGCTTCTGATTCATTTGCTACGGCCTTAGCAAGGAGGGTTTTACCTGTTCCTGGCGGTCCGTAAAGCAAGACACCTCTTGGCGGTTTGATGCCCATTCTTTCAAATGATGTTGGGAATTTCATAGGCCATTCAACTGCTTCTTTTAATTCCTGTTTTGCTTTTTCAATTCCCCCGATGTCATTCCATTTTGTGTTTGGTGTTTCTACTAGAACTTCCCTCATTGCAGAAGGACGGACAACCTTAAGAGCATCGTCAAAATCTTTTTTAGTAATTTTTAATTCTTCTAAAACTGTTTTTGGAATTTCTTCATCTTCTTCTAAATTGAATTTATGAATGTTTCTTCTTAGGACAGACATTGCTGCTTCTTTTGCTAGGGACGCCAAGTCCGCTCCGACAAAACCGTGAGTTTTAGCAGATAACATTGTTAAATCTACATCTTTTGTCAGTGGCATTCCTCTTGTATGAATTTTTAAAACTGATAATCTGCCTTCCTTGTCTGGGACATTAATTTCAACTTCTCTATCAAATCTTCCTGGTCTTCTTAGAGCTGGGTCTAGTGCATTTGGGCGGTTTGTTGCTCCGATAACTACAACTTTTCCGCGTGCTTGTAAGCCGTCCATCATTGTTAATAATTGAGAGACAACTCTTCTTTCTACTTCGCCTCCGACTTCTTCTCTTTTTGGAGCAATAGCATCTATCTCGTCGATAAAAATAATGGAGGGGGCATTTTTTTCTGCATCATCAAAAATTTCCCTAATCTTTTTTTCTGATTCTCCGTAAAATTTGGACATGATCTCTGGACCGTTTAATAAGATGAAGTGGGCATCGCTTTCGTTTGCTACTGCTTTAGCAAGCAGGGTTTTACCTGTTCCTGGCGGTCCGTGGAGTAATACACCTTTAGGTGGTTCAATTCCTAAGCGGGAGAAAATTTCAGGGCGTTTTAGCGGGAGTTCAACCATTTCTCTAACTTTTTTAACTTCTTGTTTTAGCCCGCCAATATCTTCATATGTAACTTGTGGAATGTCTTCTTCAGATATATCTACTGCCTTGGGATTCAGAGTTATCTGTGTATTTTCTCCGATGACTACTGCTTGTTGAGGAGTTGTAGAGACAATTGCAAATCTAAGCTGGGAAAAATTTCCAGATAATCCGCCGAGCCCTGCTTGATTGAAAATATCTGGGAAACCTTCGCCGAAAAAATCTCCAAAAGCATCTGACATAAGATCATGTCTTCTTTTTGCTCCGCCTAAGACAACTATGTCCCCTTTGATAACTGGTTTGCCAAGAAGTCCGTGTTTTAGATTTTCTGGATCTGCCTGCACCATAATACCTTGCTGTGCAGGTGCGATAGTTACTTTTTTTGCTTCTTTAAGATGAGCTTTATGAATTCCAATTAATTCGCCAATCCCTGTTTTTGCGTTTTTTCTTGTTATGCCGTCAATTCGGATTATTTTTTCTCCGACATCAGCCGGGTATGCCCTATCTACTATTGCAAATGTTTCTCTTTCACCTTTGATTGAAATTCTGTCTCCTCTTTCCAATCCCAGTGTTTTCATTAATCCTGGATCTACTCTAGCAATACCTTTATATGCATCATCCTGCAACGCCTCCACGACGCTTAACTTGGTCAATTGTTTTTTTTCTATCATTTTAAAAGTTTAAGGATATTCGCCCGAAATCTTCAAAACATAAGTCAACCATTTGCTTCATTTTTCTCTCCTGCTCTTCCATGAAATGGATTATCTCCTTAGGAATTGAAACTGCGTAACTGTTTCCTACTAATCTTAATTTTACTTTGTAATTTTTCTTTTTGAGATTTTGGAAATCTTCGTACTCTTTTAAATCTGTCGGATGGATTATTTTGTTGCTGCATTTTTGGCAGACAAGGGCTCTTAGACGGAATCCATTTTTGTCTATTCTTGCTTTTTGCATTTTCTTATCGCAGTTTTTGCAGAGGATTGTGTTGTCAAATATATCTGTCATGTGTATACTTTAAGTGTATACTATTTAAACCTTATGTTTTTAAACTTGTTTTTTTTATTAAAACAATGACAAAGGTAAAAGAGGAGCTTAAGAAGGCCTGGGAATTTTTTAAAAAAGATTCGTGGGCGTCCTTTCTTGTAACTTTGGTTTTGGCTTTTATTTTGATTAAATTTATGTTTTTTCCGTTGATGTCGCTTGCGACTGGGACGGTGCTTCCGGTTGTTATTGTTGAATCCTGTTCAATGTATCACTCTGATGGGCTGGAGCAGGTTATGGAAAATGATATTTACAAAGATTATGGATTGAAATTTAAACATGCTGGAAATTGGAGTTTTCAAAATGGGTTGAATAAGGGTGATATTGTTTTTGTTTTGGGTAAGGAGGTTGATGATTTAGCAGTTGGGGATGTTATTATTTTTAATGGGAGTTCGAAGCATCCGATTATTCACCGGATAATTGAGATTGATTCAGATAGAAAAATAACAACTAAGGGGGATCATAATACTGCGTTTCTATCTGAAGAGGATGGGATTGACGAGGAGCTTTTGATGGGGAAAGCTGTTTTTAGGATTCCTTTTATTGGATGGCTTAAGCTGATATTTTTTGAATGGGGGCGGCATCCTGGGGAGAGGGGTTTGTGCAGTTAACGGAAAGGTTTAAATATTGTGTTGAAAAAAACTTATAATGGAATTTTGTCCGAGATGTGGTGCGATACTTGTCCAGAAAAGGACTAAGTTTGGCTGTCCGAGATGTCATTATATTTCTAAATCTAAAGTTAAGATTGAGATCAAGGAAAAGATTAATGCTGATAATAAGGTTGCAGTTGTGAAGGAGACTGAAGGGGAAGTTAAACCAATTGTTGAGATTCAATGTCCGAAGTGTAAAAATGGCGAGGCGTATTTTTGGACAGTTCAGACGAGGGCTGCCGATGAATCTGAAACAAAATTTTACAAGTGCACAAAGTGCAAGCACACTTGGCGGGATTATCGTTGAGGGATTTCTTTTACTCTGCATAGGAAATAATCAGAAGGTGTTTCAAAATGTTCTTTTAGATATCCCAGATATTCTTTTGCCATTTCTTCTCGAGTAAAATAACCCACACTGCCAAAAATAGGAATTACCTTAGAACCCTGGAAAATATTCCAACCAGAATTTCTAGCTTTAGGATGTGCAACTACAATATTTTTATCAAATACTATAAATCTCCTACTTTCTAACATTGCTACAGCTTCTCCTCTTTCTTCGTCAGAAAGTGTTTCAAAAAATAATTCCCAGTTAGCAACTCCCTGGTTCAGGCCGTCTCCTTCTTGTTTACCTCCTCCGAATCTCCATAAATTGTCTGTAAGTTCTTTCATGAGATCATTTACTTTTGGGGTTTAAAAAGAAATTGGTGGTTGGGTATATGTGTTGAACTCAAAGTTTATAAGGTAGATAAAATAATTAATTTTAGGCGGCTCCGTAGCTCAGCCTGGTTAGAGCACCAGACTCTTAGTATAAGGAAACCTAGGTTTCCTTGATACGTCAACCTTCCTAAAGTAGGTTCCCTGGAATCAAAGAAACTATGATTCGCGAACTTTGTTCGCTTGATATGTCAACCTTCCTAAGAAAGGTTCTCTGGAATCAAAGAAACTAAGATAAGCAGGAGAAATCTGGGTGTCGCGGGTTCAAATCCCGTCGGAGCCATAAAGGGATTGGAAATCCCTTATGCAGCTTTGATTTGGGAACGTGACTGTCGCGGGCGAGCGATTTGCTCTTGACTATCTCGTCGTTATCACAAGAGTGAATTGCGAGTCAAATCCCGTCGGAGCCATTTATGCTATTATGAGATGGAAAAATCTTGCAGTTTACACCTTGGGACTAGGGCTTTTGTTAAGTGGGGGGTGCGGGCGGCTTGGAAGATTA
The DNA here is from genome assembly GCA_002690445.1 of Candidatus Pacearchaeota archaeon. The sequence goes on along the minus strand of NZER01000271.1, from coordinate 4,544 downwards.
ATAGAGATAAGTCATGATCTTAAGTATGGGTTGAAGGATTATTATACTGAAGAAGAGAGAAAAACGCATTTAAGAGAGGCGAGGAGTAATTTATCAAGATTTGGTATGTTAATTGAAAAACATGAAAAAACAAGAAAAGTAGATTAAGCAACTAGTTTTCTGATTGCTTCGATGTGATCTGCAACTTCCTTGCCTTTTTTTGTTAATGTGATAATTTTTATTCGGCCTTGTTTTTCAAAAGCAACAAGTCCGAGTTGTTCAAGTGTTTGGAGGATTTTGACAGCGTGAGAATATGTGCAGTCCACTTCTTTAGCGAGGAGAGAACCGTATTTAGCGCGGCTTACCTTTTTGAGGGCAATTAACATTAGTGCCGGCTTTCTCCTGAAAAATAAATCAAAGTTGTCTCCCATTTTAACATATATTTTCTAATGTATATATCCTAGTGCTATATTGCTTATAAATCTTTCTTAGAAATTTCGTCCATCTGCAGTAGATACAATAAATTTGGTTTTAGTGACGCACTATTGGGGGGTGGTGGCTTATTTTAGTGAGTTGTATAACTTGAGGTATCCTTTGGAAAAAAGTTTGGCATCGCCTGCTATGAGGTCGATTTGGGTGTTGCCGCTCTGAATTGACTGTTTGAAAACTTCACCGGGGGTTTCAGAGAGCATTGCTTTGATTGTATCTTGTTTATTTGTATTGAATTGTATGTCTGCGTTATCTGATAAGCCGTGATTTGTTTCAATTGTTTGGTCGACTACTGAGTAGAAAGTTTCATCACCTATTTGGAAATTGATAATTGGGTTTTCAGATGAAAAGGGCGCCTTATGGAGCTGCCATGCCCCGATTTCGTTGAGTAAGTAGCTTAGAAATTCTGGTGTGACTTTGATGTCATCTATGTGGACTTCGTTGTTAACTGATCCTGCTGGTTCACCTGAGGGGTTTTGTGGGGAGGTGGCTTTTTCCTGGAAGTTGATTAATAAACCTTCTAATGGATTTGCGATTTCAAATTTATGAGTGCTTGTAACTAAAAGATAGCTTGTTACTCCAATGGAAATGATTAGAATGGTGACTATTGAAAAAACAAGCAACATTCTTTTGGGGCGGGTTGCTTTTTTTATTATTGCGTTGATGTATTCTAGTTTACAGCCTCGGTGCTGCATTCTCCTGATTATTTCTGCTTTTGATACTTTGGCTTTAAATGAATTACGAACTCTACGAATCAACTCTTTTTCGCTGGTCATATTTAATGATTACTGGAAAGTTTTATATATGTTGCGGTTGTTATTTTAGTATGATAGATATTAAGTTAATTCGTGAAGATTCAGGGCTTGTGAGGAAAAATTCTAAGAACAGAGATTATGATGAAACAATTGTTGATAATGTTATTAAGTTAGATGGAAAATGGAGAAAGTTAAAAAAGCAAGATGATGATTTGAGGCATGAAAGAAACAAGGTTTCTGAGGCAATTAATAAGGCGAAGAAGGCAAAAGATGAGAAGACTGCTAAGGATTTGATTAAGCGAGCTAAGGAGATTGTTGTTAAGTTAAAAAATAATGAGGGGAAAGAGGGGGAGTTGAAAAATGAAATTGATGAGTTAATGGCTGTGATTCCGAATATTCAGGTGAAGGATGTGCCTATTGGGGGTGAGGGCAAGAATAAGGAGATTAGGAAGTGGGGGAGAGTGGTGAAAAAGAAAGCTAGGGGGCATTTGGAGCTGGGGGAGGAATTGGATATTCTTGATATTAAGAGGGCTGTAAAACTGGCAGGGGCGGGTTTTTATGTTTTGAAGGGGCGGGGTGCGAAATTGCAGAGGGCGTTGATTCAGTTTATGCTTGATTTTCACGAGAAAAATGGTTTTGTTGAGATTAATGGGCCACAGCTTGTGAATGCAAAGACAATGTTCGGGACTGGGAATCTTCCAAAGTTTGAAGATGATTTGTATAAGACTACCGAGGGGCTGTATCCGGTGCCAACTGCTGAAGTTCCGGTGACAAATTTGCACTCGGATGAGATCCTTTTTGAAAAAGATCTGCCGAAAAAATACTGCTCCTTTACTGAGTGCTATCGGACTGAGGCAGGGCGGCGGGCAGGGGAGGAGGGGTTGTTTCGGCTGCATCAGTTTGAAAAAGTTGAAATGGTTTATGTTTGCAAGGAAGAGGATTCGTGGGATTTTTTAGAAGAGATGACAGGTTATGCAGAGGAAATTTTAAAACAGCTGCAGATCCCGTATAGGAAAGTTTTGCTGGCGACTGCTGATGCTGGTTTTGCTTCTGCTAAGACTTATGATTTAGAAGTTTGGAGCCCGGCTTTAAAGCGTTATTTAGAATGCTCTTCGTGTTCTAATTGCACTGATTTTCAGGCGCGGAGAATGAATATGAGGTATCAGACTAAGGACGGAATGAAGTTTGCGTATACTCTTAATGGGAGCGGGTTGGCTTTGCCGAGATTGATGATTTCACTAATTGAAAACAACCAGCAAAAGGATGGAAGTATTAAAATTCCTAAGGTGTTGTGGAAGTATACTGGATTTAAAGTTATTGATAAAGGAAAATAGTCTTCTTCTGGGGATAGGGGTGTGAAAGATGAAAAAACAGATTGATTTATTTGAACTGCGACGGGAAGTTTTTCATATCTTAGTTGGGATTGGTTTTGTTTTGATTATGCTGTTTTTGCCGTGGCCTCGGACTTTTTTGTTTTTTGTTTTGATTTTCGGGGGTTTTATGAGCTTTTTGTCGACGAGGATTCATCTTCCGCTGGTTGGGAATTGTTTGTGTTTGTTTGAGAGGGACTGCAACAGGGGGTTTCCGGGGCGGGGGGTTTTGTTTTTTTTTGCTGGGAGTTTATTGAGTTTGCAGTTGTTTTCCCGGGAAATTGCACTTGCTTCAATTTTGATTTTGACTTTTGCTGATCCTATTTCGCATTTTGTTGGGCAGAATTTCGGGAAAACTATTTTTTTAAATAAGAGAAAATATATTGAAGGGACGATTTTGGGAATCTTAGTGGGAGGTTTTTTTGCCAGCTTTTTTGTCGGGGTTTTTGTGGGTTTTGTTGGTGCTTTTGCTGCTATGTTTGTTGAATCTGTAGAAATTGCAATGGCAGGAGAAACTATTGATGATAATTTGGTGATTCCGCTGGTTGCTGGAACTGTTATGTATTTTGTGGGGCAGGTTTTTGTTTTTTAACTTGGCAGGGCAGGGGGTTGTGGGATTGAGCTTCCTCCACCAGCAATTGGAGAAGAATCGCCAGTTAACCAGAAGTAAACTCCGATGCCGAGTGCTATTAGGGCTAGGATTATTAAAATCCAAATCCATGCTGCGGCTTTTTTTTGTTTCATTTTAAACTGCTATTGGGGGATATTTATCTAGAAAATACTTAATTACGACATGATCGGTATTTATTTCTACTTTTGAAGCAGTTCGTGAACCATCAGGATTATTAGTATAATAATACATTTGCACACCAATTAACATGTTTTCTTGATAAAACCACATAGCTTCCTTTTCTTCATTAGATGATTCGTAGATATTTTCTGAATTTAAATCATAAACTGATTTGAGAGCTTCTTTATATTCTTCTGCTCCAGATGTCATTACTGTGGGGATGATATGTATTGCTTTATCAGAATCTTCATTGATATACTCTATTCTTCCCCCTTTTTTACAGAAATTCTTTCCCATGTAAACTACACACTCTTCATTTACATAAAAATTTTTAGATTCTAATGAATATCCTGCAATCTGCTGGGGAGCATCAATAGAAATTTCTTCTAATGGGGGATTTTCTCCACCCCCAGGCAATCCGGGCGGGGAAGTTGAACTTCCTGATGTTCCTAGGGTGCAATCTGATGAAACTTTAATTAAGATCCCTCTCCCTATATGGGTATTATCTAACTTAATAGTTAAAGGGAGCTCTAACCATTCTTGATTCGCACTATCAAAAAAATATGCTTTTTGCATACTGCAACTTCCTTTCATGGCATTAAGAGTATATTTTTGTTTTTCTTCTACTGTAGGTAAATTGTTAATATCTGCTGCCATCTCGGGAGTTACGCTAACAAGATTCCATCCAGCATGTAGTTGTCTATTTTCTAAAGAAGGATAATCTTCTAAGGTAGAGTATTTGATATCTCCTGAATCTCTTGAATAAATCCACATTGCACTTGTTAAAATTATATCTTCGTCTAATTGTCTGCCTTCTTCCATTGATAATTGATCTAATTCATTTTCTGGATAAATCTGGTAATATTTTTTTAAGACTGGTGAATAATACCACATTGCACCAATATCATTAAGACCTATATCGCTGTTTGCTAAAATTCCTTGTGTAGGTTCTGTGCCTGCAATTAAATTCCATCCTTGATTTAAATGAACTGTTACTTCATAATTTCCATCTGGTTGACTAATCATTGTTGCAGAAACAAAAACAGCTAAACTAAATAAAGTTAGCAAGGCAATTGGCATAATTATTCTGTTGTTCATTTTACAGACAAGGGAATGCTATATAAAAGGTTTTTGTTTTTTAAAAACATTAATAAAACAAGT
>NZER01000270.1 GCA_002690445.1 Candidatus Pacearchaeota archaeon | reverse complement strand
CAGCGTTTGTTGCAGTTTGGTTGATGGCAAATGTTCTCGTTCCAGCATCAGTCCCAATCCCAAGTCCACCCTCAATCTTCACCGACTTGTCAGCACCGTAAAGCGACATCACACTTGCGGGTGCAGCCCCACCATCGGAGGCTTGGAAATACAGGGTGCTATCTCCGTTGGCATCTCCCGTCACTATTGATCTGCTCCCCGTGATCCTTATGTAATCCTTCTGGATGCCATCACCAAAATAAAGATTGGAAGATGTGTTGGCCTTGCTAATGATGCTTATCCCTGTGCCGCTAGAACCGCTGACAACCAGATCGTCGCCCAAAGTAGAAACCCCATCGGCAAGATCATCTTCCTTGATTGATATATCATCAAATATGACATACTTACCGTTGGTAGGATTATTGCTGCCCCTTAAATAAATATTACCATTAACATCTGCGGCAACGGGAATGTCAGTTTGGAGGGATTGCCATGAACCCGTAGTGGTTGCGTCTGCCTTGACAACGGTTTCTGCGCCAGCGCCCGAAAAAGACCCTCCATCCGACATCCACACATCGCCACCGTCCCAGCCAGCGGGAATATAACATTTAGCTGTTATCCGATAGGATGCACCTTGGGTAAGAACAAGACCATCAGACCTTGCAAGCCATATGTTAGTGCCGTCACTTGTGCCTCTTAATGCACCAGCCGAAGAATTATATGTGGTTGTGGTTTCATGGGAGGCAGTACCGCTGTCATAATCATCCCATCCATCAATGTTGGAATTAAAGTTTACGTTGGAGTTTAACTCTGTTCCACCATACCTCGCCGTGGAAACGTGCAGGGTTCCGAGGGGGTGAGCAGCATTTGTAAAATCTCCACCAATTCCCACCTTGCCGCCGCTTGAAAGTCGGAGGACTTCTGAAAGATAAGCTGTTGACCCACTCGTCAGGGGTTGCGTGTAAAAAGCCAAGCCTGTTGGATCGCCATCCGTAACATGGTCTGCAATCGACATAATCGCAGCGTGTTTGTCGCTTGCGTTTCCTCGTTGCGAAAACATTATGCCACCTAAAACACTATCACTTGAACCGTAGACGCTGTTATCTACATAAAGGGCGGCTGCGGAAAAATCGTCATCAACACCACTTGTTGTAAAAGCACCAGTTGGCTTACTTGTGATAACACCATTTAAGGCACTCGCACCAACCCTCAACCCCGCCATTGCGAACGTAGCGGAATCATCCAGCTTGTCGGCATCAACGGCATCGTTGGCTAAATCGCCCGTGTCAATTGCTGCCATCGACAACTTGTTGCTCGCAAACTCCAAGGGTGTGCTGGCTGCAAGATCAACACTCAAAGTATCTCCACTCTTGGCTAAACCATCCCCTGCCGTGATCTGTCCAGCCCCGCTGAATTGTGTCCATGCGTGTGTGACTCCATTGGACAAAACCCAACTTGTATTGGGCAGAGTGGTTCCATCTTCTACAAAAACAAATGCCCCTTCCGAAAGGTCTGTTTCCTTTACGGAGACACTATCAAATTCAGAATAATCTGTACTGGCACTATCCCGTGAAATAAGCGTTATGCGGGTAGTTGTTGCAGTTGCCTTGAATACGCTTTCATGAAGAACCCAACCTGACGCTGTAGAGTCTGTATCTGAAGCACCTAGTATGGAATCGGTGTCACTAGCTATTCCCACAAGATAAGCAACCGTGCCTGACGTTCCCTTGTTCATATACAGGCTGATCCTGTATGACTTGCCAACAACGGTAGTTATATCTTGATACGCAGCCCCATCGTTACCAGAGGTAGTTTGAACACGGAGGCAATTTCCAGAAACCCCGCTGCCTTCACTTGTCAATGTGGCTGAATTTACGGATTGCCAGTTGTTTGGTGTACCATCCGTAATGTCGGAGGTTGAACTAAACGACCCACCCTCTATCAACTGTGTCCCAGTAACATCGGCATCAGTCGCTCTTGTCCAACTGCTCCCCGTAGCAAGCCAAATTCCATTTTCAGATGCGTTAGTTTGGTTCTTAACAAGTATCCGATCTCCCGCAAGCGGATTGGTGGTAGTGTCTATGTTAGCATTGGACAACCCCGTGGTAATAATTCCTGCGGCAGATGTCAGGTTGCCCGTAGTGGTGTACTTAACACTCTCCTTGTGATCCAGCCCTTGTACTGCGTTATCGACATATCCCTTTGAACTCGCATCGTCATCGGCTACTGGTGTGCCTACCTTGAGGATGCCGTTGGTTCCGTAGACGGGGATGCCGTGTTCAGTTGCCGTGGTGCTACGGACATGAAACCCTGACAATGGTGTGCCTACAGGTGTGCCTAATGCTTCAACGGTTAAGTTGGGAACTACTGTTTTAGAGGTGATCGCAAAAGGCACACTCCCGTCTGCCACCGTAGAGGTAATCAGCGAACTGGTAGAGAATGCCGTGTTGCTGTTGTGCAACTTCCTCCAGGCTGTCCCGTCGTTCAGATATAGTTCTGTATCGCCGCCAAAAGCCAACTGTCCCGCGACACCTGGGAAATAGGGGTCGTTGTTCGTTACCAGGTGCGCCGCTTCTTTTACTTCGATCTTCGGCTTAATCAGCGTTGACCCGGCCCCAAACTCTAAACTGGTAAATACTTTCTTACTTGCCATGTTTTATCCTCCACAAATTATTTTCAATCTTTGACCGTATTCGGTCAGCTTGATCGTTGTGCTTGTTGATGTGCTACTGACTTCGCAATCGATCTCGGAGAAGTCGGTGTCAGCGCCGTTCTTATTAACGGTTGTGTCCGCCAGAACCGTCACCTGGGGTTCAAACCCCAGGTCGTGAGTCACGGTAAATTCCTTCTTTGGCGCAGGATCGCTCACATAACCGGCCGCACTCTCAATGTAGCGGATCACTTTGTTCGGCAGCACTTGTTCCGTTTGCGTGCCGTCCGTAACCGTGGTGGTTATTTCCGCTCCCGGCTGGTTGGCGGTGATGATTTGGGAGACGGTTTTGCCTCCCAATCTCTCCGCGTTAAGGCTTCCTGTGCTGTCCCGCACCGCCACGGTGTTCGGGCCGCCGGTCTTGCTTATCTTGAATTGACGGTTTTCGCCCCCCTCGATGGGCGGCCCGACCTGGATCGAGTCCACTTCCAGGGTTTCCTCTACGGCCGGGGCGACTGTCTGCGTGACGGTCAGCCTACCGTTGGCCTCCAGGGTTCCGTCGCCCGATATGGTCTTGGGCGCGTACTTGCCGTTGGCCTGGGCGATCATCACCTGGGCCTCTGCCCCCGGCGCTAACTTGGACGGCTTGATCTTGGCTTGGTTACTGATCTTGCCATCAGTAATCGAGAGCGCATCTATGTCTACCCGGCTTCTCATCCTGGATTTGAGTCTAGTCTGATCCTTACTTTGCCTGGGCTGTAAGCCTCATCGAGTACGCCGTTGTCTACCCTCAAGCGGTACTGCCCCACGTCCTCCAACTTGAAGTTTGAAACCGTAAGCCAGGCCACATCGAAATACCGCGCTTCTACCTGACCAGAGACACCACCATAAAGTCCGCCTGCCCAGTTTTTTGTGACCCTTGTATCGATTGTTTTTGCAGTCCATGTAGCCCCTTCATTCGTACTTTGCTCCCATACAATATCCAGGTTGGCTTGAATGTCATCCTCGGTTTCCGAATACACAAAACAGACCAATGTAAACGTCTGGCCCCCTTGAAAGTCCGCTGGCGACTCGATTGGTTCCATCCCGCCGCCCCATATAAGAATTTCATCCAGGACGGGATCATCTTGGTCATAGACCAGGGCAACGAATGATGTTCTTAATGCAAGCACGATTATGCGTTCGTATCAGTAACCGTCTCAACGTAGGCCGCCACCACATCGGACTGCTGGCTGCCAAAGGCCGTAATGGAAAGCAGCGCGGTTTTTTTCGCAATAGTTGTCGGGCCGTCGTTGCCCGACATCTCCGGCCATTGCCATGAATCATTCCAGCCAAAGGAGGCGGTACTTGTCGATGGCCCGGTGAGTCTGATTGAAACTGTCCTGACCGTGCCGGAGCCAGGCATGGTTCCGCTTTTTATTACAAACGTATAAGTCTTGCCATTGGTCAACGTGTTGACGGTTTGAAACGCGGCCCCACCCATGTCTACCGTAACTTGGTAGTTGTCTGTGGTCGTTTCCGCGACGCCATCGTTAAGCGCCAAATCCTTCCTGGTGTACTCGGTTGAACCGACCTTTTGCATCGTGGCAAGTTTCACCTTCTTGAGCCGCGTTTCGGTGGTGGCGTCGGTGTCATGCACCATCACATAATCGTCGGTGGCCGCCGTGTAACTCGTATCCTCGGTCAGGCCGAAGATCACGTTATCATCATCGTCTTTCGATAACTTGTCGGCCGTGATGGTTTCTTTACTTGGCGTGATCTTGGCCTTGCTTCCCTCCAACTCTATCGCAGCGCCCTCATATCCCTCCGCCGCCGTGATGAACTTTGTGGCCGGACTGTTCCCTGCCGTATCGCTGGTGTCGCCGACCAGGAGAATATGGTTGTCGGTCTGGCCTTCCAGTTTGGTCAAGGCAATGGCCGCGTCGGAGGCAATGGCGGTGTTCGACACCGCTGCGGCCTCAATGTCCACGCCGCCCACCGATCCCGTGATCGCCACACTCGGCTTGGCTCCCTTCCGCAATTTCGCCAGCGTCACCGCCTCGTCATTGGGAAAATTCTCACTTGCTTCTACTGTTACACTTAATGGCATATTAGGTTTCCTTTCGTAAATACTGGTTCCGTGGCAGCCCATCCACCAGGACGCTCGCCAGGCGCGTGCTGCCCTGGCTGCTCTCGATCTTGACCTGGGTATAGCGCCCCTCCTCGCGCAAGCGCAGCTTGTGGCTGCTTTCCTGGTGAAAATCTGGATTGATGCCGGTTCCTATTAGGATCTCATCACTCGCTCCAAGCGACACGGAATAGTCCTGGCGGTATGGCACGTTGAAATCGTCATTGGCGTTGGTGGCCACATAGTCGGCCTGGTAGAACGGCTTGTCGTATTTGGTGGAGTCGGTTGTGATGGTGGAAATCACCGTCTGCTCCTCCACGCCATCGACCTGGGCCGACGCGGTGAAGGTGGAGGCCAGCGTTTGCACGTTGACCCGCGCCGCGTGCCACTTCTTACGATCCGGCGTGCCAAGGTTGTACCCCCGCGTGGTCAACTCGTCGGTGATGGGCGTGCTGCTTCGCACCCCGGCGCTGTCCACCGTCTCGTCCTCGATCCCGCCTAGCTCGATGTCATCGTAGAGATTGATCGTCCCGTCATAGCCCAGGAAGCAAAGTCGTTTGCGCCCCCAGACAATCGGCTCCACCCATTCCTTCACATAGATGCCATCATCGTACCCTGTCCAAAACTGGTTGAGGAAATCAAAGATCAGAACAGCCGTGTTGCTCTTGTTGCCGTCTGGATCAAGGCCGGAGTCCAGGCTAACCGCAATGTAAAATCGATTGTTGGCATACGCGCTCACGGCCAGGTGGGCGTTGTGCCAGTTGATGCGGTCGATGAGCGGCTGGATCGGTTCCGATATGGGCTGATCCACCCCCTGCACCGCGCCGCTCTCGGTGATGCCCAGGCTGCACACGCCGCGCTTGTCGGAAAGAAACCACACGTCGCGCCCCACGCTCACGATGGACTTGGCCGCCGCGCACCCGTAGCCGCTGGTCATCTCGTCCAGCACCAGGTCAGTCAGGTTGCCGTAGACGTTTCGCACCATGTAAACAGATGACTGCTTGAAGCAGACGATCGTGGTGGAATCAAACTTGTGCAGCGCCACCAGGGAGTCGGCGCTGCCCTGGTTGATTCTGAAGGAACTTAACACCGGCAAATACCGGGTGATGTTGAGAAAATCCGAGGCACTTACCAGGTCGCGTGTATGGGGGATAAGCAGACGGTTCTGAAAGTAGATGGCATTGCTGGCGTTGGGGATAATTTGTGTGCCGTCACCCTGGTCGTTCTCCTCAAATTCCTCCGTGTTGTCCTCCTGCACAATGGCGGTGAAACCGGCCGTCAGGTTCTTCATCAAGTACGGAGACTTTTCCTCACCGCGAAACATCACCACCTGGTTGAATGCCTGGACAAACGTGACCGGGCCGCCCGCGTCCACCAGGCCCGCCAGTTTGAACGCCAGCATTCCCTCTCGCGCCGCGTACACGCCGGTACTGGTGGCCACCAGAATATATTCAACGCTGTTCGGATCAGAGTAGAGGCCCACACCGTAGGTCGTCCCAAACTTGAACACGCGACTGCCCTGGTCTAACCAGCCATCGTTCACATCGCCGGAGCCATCCAGCGGAGCCACCAAATCCCCGGCAGCGTTGTCGTCGCGCTTGAAGTACGGCCCCCTGTCCGGGTTACTCAACGGCCCCTGCGGTTTAACCCACGTCTCGCCAGCCGCCACGCACGTTGCCTCGGTGGTGTAGGCGTGATCGCTGCAATGATAATCCCTGTTCTGTACCTGGGCCGGTTCCGACACCGCCACATTGTCGATCGTGCCGATGAAATCGGCGTCCGCCTGGAGCTTGATCTTGTCGGAATCTGTTCCCGTTGCGTGGAGAATCCTGGCAAACTTGCCAATCTTGCCCAACCGATGGGTGCTTATGGTCGCATCGCTGCTGCTGTTACCAATGAAGGGAGTGACATTGCCATTTGTCCAGGCGGTGATTTCAAATGTCACCAGGTAATCGCGCCCGGCCGTCGTGCCGATTGTCTGGGTCAGGTTCTCCACCGTCCCGGTGGCCGTCACCGTGGCCACATTGTTAGCCACGCTCCAGCGCGATCCGCTATCGTCCCAGGCGCTTGCGTCATCGAATCCGCCATCAATCAATCCGCTGGCAACATAGGAGGCGGTGATGGCCGGGGTCGCGGTGCTGTCCACAAAAGCCCTTTTGCCGCTGTATCGGACGATGGAATTCTCCGCGTAGACCTTGTGGATGTAATCATCCTCGGCCTTGTTGCTCCAGGGGAGCAGGACAACGCCGGGCCGGGTGCGGGCGACGGCGTTTAGGAAGCGTTTATTGCGAGCGTTGGCAGCCAGACCAGGCGGGATTTGTCCTGGATCGAGTCGCATATTGACCCCTCCAAAACCTTGATCGCCGTCTGTTGCATACGCTGGCATTATCTTCGCTCCAACTCATACTCGTATTCAGCCAGTTGCCGGAGGACGCTTCTTGTCCACTCCGGCGCGGCGTTTGCGGCGGCCTCGAACTGTGGATGCTCCATCAACTGATCCACCGCGTTGTACTGTCTCGTCGTCGCGCACGCGGCGCAGAGCAGTATCAACGCGGTTATCAATACGAACCAACTTCGATTCGTACCGTTCCTTGGCTTTGGCCTCCAGCACTCCATCGGCAATTCTTATCAGCAGGCGCTCCAGGATGGGCAGCGCCCGAATCAAAGAAACAATGGCGCTGATGACACCCACTTACTTGGCTGCGTCCTCGACCTTCTTAACGCCATGCCGCAGGAATGTGGCCAAAACACTCGTCACCACAATTTGCAACATCGCACTTAACTCAATCTCGCCGGTGAAATAACCACCGACTGCACCCAATACTGCGGCCGCTGCCGCCCAGACTGTTTTACTTTTAAGCATGATAAAAAAATTCTTTCCTAAATTAAAGGGAAGGGAGGGAGCTTAACGCCCCCCCGCCTTCGCTGTTTCGGGCTTCTTGGCCCGGTTGTTGACAGCCTGTTCCGGCATAGCGATTTCCGGCCTAACCGAATCGGAGTTATCGGTTTGCTGTTCCAAATACGTCATTACCTTTTGGGCCTCCGCGAGAGTCCGTTCGTGAACCTCCGCGCTGACCGGCGCTTGACGTGCGATCTGGTACAATGTTTGTACCGCCTGCTTGACTTCGTTTAGTTTTTCCATGACGAAAAATTATCTGGTTATTACGTTCAACTGCTTGGTCTGCTTCTCCTGGCGCTCAAGTTTGTCGAGCAATTCACGAAGCGCCTGGTCGCCCAGCGAGTTCTGCACCCCACCCAACTGCTCGCGTTCATCGGCCAGAAGTAGATCAGCCGCCGCGCCGTGCGCCAGGAAGGATCGGAAATCTCGCGGAAGCTGTATCAGCGTCCAGGCTGCGCCCGATTCGAGCGGCTTGTTTAATGCACTTGCCTCGTGATCGGAGCTTGCCTTGTATAAATCGAAATCAGCCCCGCTGGGATCGAAGCGCACCACGTCGGCCGTCTTGTAATCCACGCCACTTGTCCAAGCGCTGTGCAGCAGGCTCGGCACTTTCTGGCGGTACTCGACGTGGACGATGTTCGGCCCGTTGATGACCTGGACACCGTTCTCGCTCTGGTAGAAATTCTGTTGCTTGGCCTTAATGTCGGCGCGCGGGTTGGTGTTCCACACGTTCAGGACATCGCTGATCTCGTTCTCGCCGGTCTGCGCCCAGGCGACGTACTTGTCAAATTCAACCAACTGCCCCCAGTTGCTTGCCAGGTTGGCCCCGGCGGTGTGGGCGGTGTGGCACGCATAATATAATCCGTCCGGCGGATATTCCACGGTATCACCCACCGCGTAGGCGGTTCCCGTCACCCAATCGGAGGGTGAGTAGGTCTGCTTGGCCTCGGCCCAATGGGTCAGGGCGGTGGGCGCGTTGCCCTGGGTTTGCTTGAGCGCCTGGTAATATTTCTCCTCGGTCGGATAATAAACCTCATATCCGGCGTCGTAGGTGAGGGCGGCGTCGTAGAGTGGACGGTAATAGCGTTTCTCGACGCGCACCAGGTCTGGCCAGGGATAAAACTCCCAGATCAGTTTTAGCCTGGTGTCCAGGTAAACGCTGATCGCCTCGGCGTCATCGGTGTTTAGCTCGCTGTAAACGCGCTGCGAGTAGGACACCACATGGCGCAATAGATCGCTGTAGGTTATGACCTCCACGGTTGCGTCTCCCGGTTATCCTTTAGAAATTTTTTCACGTTGGCGTCGTCGTCCCAGAAATGGGGATCGACCTCCTGCCAGCGCATATAGCTGCGGGCATCGATGACGCCCTCCAGCCGCAACTCGGCCTTCTTGTTGTGCTGATAATTCTTGTAGCGACTAAATACATCCTGGGCGCGCCGTCGGTAGCGATGCTTCTCGGCATCGACATACTTCTTGAACATCCCAACGTCACGAAAAGCACGGTTGGCGCGGGCAGCATCCTGCCCGCGCCTCCCGAACTTCGGGATAAGTATCTGCCCAGGCATCAGCCTTGAGCGCCCAATACGTCAGTCTGCCGGATGATCTTGAAATAGATCACCAGCCCGCCTGTCGTTAGGTCGGCACAATCATCACCCGTGACCGTCCACGTACAATCCAACGGTGTGGTGTCCGTGATAGTAATAGCCGACACCGCAGCCGTCACCGGCCCCACGAACTTATTAACGAGCAGAACGCTCGTATCGGCGATGAAGTAGTTCGGATCGGCCGTGTTGTTGTTGTTGAGTTCACCATGACCCACCTGAACCTTGACCTCGGTGGCGTCTCCGCCTCCCCAAGCCTCCGTACAGATCATACACGCATCCGTGTAGCAAATGGTGGTGTTCACCGGCAGGGATTCCAAAACAATGTTCTGGGAACCGTCAGCGTCCGTCAGGTCTTTGTGATCCAGCGCATAGGCGTCGGTGTAACCCGTGGCCGCACGCTCCTGATTTGTTAATCTATAATGTCTCATAATAGAATAATCCTTTCCTTATGCTCCGTTATCGATTGCTGCCAACCCCTTCGGATTTTTGCACATCAGATTATAGATGGTTTTGGCGTACCCGCGTGGGCCGCCCCCTTCGTCATCGAGGTTTACAACGTGCAGCCCCTCCATGTATTGAAGTGCCACCAGTTCCAGGTCGAGAATCAACCCGGCCTCTGTGTTGAATGTTGCCCCAGAGCGATCCAGGAACACCGACGGAATGACGTTGACCCGACCAAACGAGGAATTGAACACCTTCACTTCCAGGTTGATGGTCTTTTTGGCAGCATCATCATTGATGGTGTACCGGCGCGTATCCGACGCTGGCTCGATCCGCGTGAAGTTGTCGATCTTCTCGACGACTTCCGGCCCGAACACACCCATGTAGGTTTTCTTGGCCGAATGCGT
>NZER01000269.1 GCA_002690445.1 Candidatus Pacearchaeota archaeon | reverse complement strand
TTTCTCTTAAACGCATCGTAAGTCCCCGTCAATCTAACTGGTCCCTCACCAGCCCGTGCGGGGGTGGTGGGAACCCGCGCCGGAATCTCATCGAGTCCTCTCGGAGGGAGTCCCTCACCCGGGCCCTTGGGCGGGAGCCCTTCGTCGAATCCAGCACGTGCAACCTTCACAAACCCCCGATCTATAGCTGTGTCCGCGACCCTTCTGCCAGCCCCACTTGCTAGTTCGCCGCCTATCCGGCCGACCGCCCTTCCAGTCCTGACGGCAGCCCGACCTGCCAATCTCGCCGGCACGGTGATCGCTTCCCCCGGGACAACGTTGAGCGGGTCGGCCAGCACGCTCAGGATGATCTGATCCGCCATGGATCGTTCCTGGAAGTTGGAACGGAGCACGCCAGCTAGCTCAGGGCCCGACAGGGTGCCCTTGCGCGTGACGTACTTGAAGGCCAGATCTTCAGATTTGGGGTTGACCTTGCCGGCCCCCGCCTTCTTGATACTCGCCGCGCCGGCGCTGGTCTGGGGATGGAACGAGAGCGCCTGGAGGATCCGCGGGCCGGCCACCTCGGCGACCGGCGCCAGCAGTAGCTCGGCCTGGTCCACTTTCCTGGCCACCGCTGGGAGCACCTTCTCGGCTATTTCTCTGACCAGGCCGGTATCCCTGGCAAACCTCTCCAGGATGCTCCGCCGGGGGGTCTGGCCGTCAGAGGGAGGTCGTGAGCGTGAGCGTGCGCCGAGGCTACGCAGACGTTCGCTCGTGGTAGAGATCGGGGGCGGAGTACGCGTGGGAGTAACGGTGGGAGCCGGTGTCGGTTCGGGACGCAGCTCGCGGTCGAGGACTACCAGATCAGCGGCGACCTTCTCCCATGGATCAGCCAAAGTTGAACCTCAGTCGAGGTGCAAAGGCGTTTGGCCGCTCTCCCCTCTCCCTGGGGCCTTCCTCCAGATACCTTTGCAGTATGGGGTAGTCCTCCAGGAAGTTGGTGAAGCTCTGCGTCGGGATCACGCCCCGCTTCAGGGAGCGGGCCCGTTGGCCCCGGAACTCGTCGAGTACAGACGGGAACAGGCCTCGGAACCCTCGGCGCCGGTTCGGTGACCCGGCGAGTCGTGGTGAGAAGGCCAGGTAGGCCGACAGCGGATCGTCGACAAGAAAGTCCTCGGGCGACGCGCCGAAGAACGAGCTGAGCGGAGAGTCTCCGAAGGCCATGGCTATTCTCCAAACAAGCCGCCGGCTAGCGAGGGCAGGAACTGCCGGTTAGGGCTCTCGGTGATGAACCGATCAAACTGGCGCCGCGCGAACCGCTGCGCGGCCGGGCGCGTGTCGAAGGGTACGCGCTCGAGGAGCGCGCCCAGGGCCAACTTGAACTGGTCCGACTGGGTGACATCCTCTTGCAGCCTGGCGAGCTCGATCTGCTGCAGCTCTCTCTGCGAGGTATCCTCCAGGGCGGAGAAGTCCGTCGAGAACAGCCCCGTGACCCGGTTGAGCAACGCCTGGAGAGCGCCGGCACTTGGGCGCACGCGCCCGGGGATGAAGTCGCGGAACTGCGGGTCGACGCCCAGCTCTCCCAGGATCCGCCGCAGGTCGAACTCGACATCGAGGGGGTTGAAGCCACGGAGAGCGGCCTGCCGTGTCGCGCCTGTCGGCACTCCGCCACCAGCGCGCAGGGCCTCCTCGACCGCAGCGCGGAAGAAGGTCTCTCGCCCGCCCGTAGCCCGCTCAATCTCGGTCCGGGCCCTTGCAAGTTCGTCCTGGACGGTCTGTGGTGCGTCGGCGATGATCTGGTCGATCTGGCCCCGATCCAAGGGAATGTTGCCCGGGTTCTTGACGAACTCGAAAAGCCATTGTCGGGCTTTTTCTTCGGTGATTTCACCCCGGACGAACTGCTGGAGGATCTCTAGCATTGTCATCTAAGGCTCCTTATGCCTGTGTCCTCGGCGGTAGCGCCGGCTGCGTTTGTGCCTGCGGCGCCGGTACTGGGGCCGTCTGACCGTTCGTGGCCGGCGGTGTACCGGCCTGTTGGACCCCCACACCCAGCAGTTCCATGAGCCGCTCGGCCAGGTCTTCGCGCCCGGCCGTGATCAGAACCTGGACGATCTGCTCCACGAGCTGGCCGGATATGGGCTCCCCTGATTCTAGCGCCTCGACGAACGTAACCGCAAGTTCCTGCTCCCCAGCCTCGACCAGCGCCTGGGCGAGCTCGCGTATCAACTGGATGGTCTCAGCAGGCAGGCCCTGCTGGGCCGCCGACTCTTGCTCGGGTGGCGCCGGTCCCTCCTCGGCGGGCGGCGGCGGGCCGCCCTCTATCGCCTGGACGAGCTGCTGTGCGACCTCGGGATTGCCGCCCTGGACCAGCGTCTCGACGACGCGGCGGAGTAGATCTTCGGGGATCTGGGACGCCCCGTCGGCCCGCCCAGGGCCCTGGCCCTGCGGCGACTCCAGGGCGCCCAGCACCTCCGCGGCGAGCTCGTGCTTGCCGACGTCTATGAGGCTCTTGGCTATCCGGCGTGCCTGAATCACGGGGTGTGATTCGCCCTCTTCGATCAGGATGCGTCTCTCCTCGGCGTCCGGGTTGCGCACGTGCAGAATGTCGCCGCGCGCGCTCCTCTTGGACATGAGCGGCTGCTCGCCCGGCTTTTTGGCCGTGGCCTGGATGGCCATGATGATCTCGTTCTCTTCGTCCCGGGGCAGCCGCGGCTCGACGGTGGCCAGCACGAACCAGCCCGGGTCGATGTCCTCCGGCTTGACGGTGACTCGGAAGAACGGTTCCTGGTCCTCTTTGAGCGATTCCTGGGGCCGGAAGCCGAACATGTCGGCCGGTTTGAGGCCCTTGTTGGCGAACTGGCCCAGAAGCTCTTCCACCAGCCAGGTGTAGGCCTCGGAGAGCATCCCGGTGAACGGGTTGAAGACGGACCGGGTGGCGTCGATTCGGATGGCCAGGGCTCGACCGGATTCCGGCGCGTTAGTCCCACCGAAGGCCAGCGGGTTCGGCAGGCTGGCCTGGTCAAGATCCTCGCCGATGATCTTGAGCAGCGGGCCGGTCTCGGGCGGCGCCGTCGCGCTGGCGAGTGGCTCGAGGGTCTCGTTGAGATCGCCCGGAATGATGCGGAAGCTCTCGTGCGGGTCTCCGACTATCTTGGCCTTGGCCCCTTTGGACTTATGGAACAGCGACCCGACCTGGGCTTTCTTGTGCATGTCCATCAGGCCGGCGACGTACTTGTTCCACGGCTTGTAGATCCCCCGGGAGGCGTCGAAGGCGGACTGCCCGCGGTATTTCATGAGGGAGCCGGTCTGCGACCCGCTCGAGGTACTGTCGGCATCCGTTCCGGCCTGCATGGTCGGCATGGCGCCGACTGCGCCGAGCCACACCGGTACGTGGCCGATCTTGTGCTCTTTAGGCGGTTTGGCGAAGTCGTCGCGCACGATAACGCAGTTTTTCTTGCCGTCCCAGAAGTCGATGACCCAGGTCTCGCCGTTCCGTCCCATGTCCAGGCCGTACTCGTCCTGGATCTGGGAGTTGTCGACCTTCCGCTTGTAGGCCGCCCAAATCAGCCCCCGGGGCCCCTGCTCCCACGTGACGTGGCGCATGTCCCACGGAGCGACGTCGAAGACGGTGTCCTCCTCGCCCTCGGGTACGTAGACGAGCGCTCGGAAACAGCACCACCCGCGCACGCCCATCAAGAAGCTGGCGCTCTGTCTCAGGGGCGGCTCACCACGGTTACGCAGGGTCCGGTCGATGGCGCCCAGGCCGCCGTGGACGTAGAGCTCGCCGATCTCGGCCGCCTCGCGCTGCTCGTCGGTGGCGTCCTCGGGCAGCTCTATCGTGATGGTCAAAATGGCCCGGTTCAGGCCGTCCACGACCTTGTTGAAGAAGTTCTTGGGGCTGGAGGTGGTGTAGGCCTCGTAGGCCTTGCTGGCGGGCTCGTACTCCTTGAGGCTCCAGAGATCGAAGTCGTCGTCCATTCGCCGGCGCAGGTCTTCCAGGTCGCCCTCGCGGCGCTTGACCGCCTTCTTGATGTCGCCGACGGTATCAAACACGGATCGTCACCTGTGGCTCGACGGAGTAGATCTGCCGGACGCCGTCGTCGGCGTAGGCGTATTTGCGCATCTGGTAGGCGCCGGCGCACGCCATCGGGTAGTCGTCGTGCGTCCCCTTCATGGCTTCGATGCGACCGTCCTTGTCGGGGTTGCGGATCACGGACTCGAACTGGCCCAGGCCGAGTTTATTGTACACGATGAGCGATCGCGTGCTCACGGCCTCCATAATCTCGCCCCAGAGCATCCACCGGTTGTCGGACCCGGTGTGCCACCCGGCGACGTCCTCTTTGCGCTCGTACAGGTTGGGATATTTGAGCTCCTGGGCCTTGCGGATTACCAGCACGCCCCAGTCGTTGTCCTCGATGCCCCACAACGGGTTGTCGTACTCTTTCAGCAGACGGACGCTCTCGTAGCCCAGCTGCTCGGGGGAGGTGTGATTGTCCTTTATGTCCGCCACGACGGCCAGGTTCTCCAGGTCCATCACGACGGTGACGGCGTCGTCGCGGCCAACCCCCTTAGACGGGTCGGAGAAGGCGACGTACCGGTGGCCGACGACGTGCTTGACGTACACGTTAGCCAGGCCGGTCCTCGAGGCCGGTTTACGGGTTTCGTCCTGCATGCCCTGGATGGCGTCGGGATCGAACGCGGCGATCACCCGGGACGGGCGGAGCGCTTCCTCGGCGGAGCCGGGGTATTCCTGCTCCATGTAGAGCTCGGGGGACATCTCCTGGGTGGTGGGGGCGTCCTTGTGGGTCTGGTCGTACCAGGCCTGGTCGCGGCCCGGGCGCACTTCCCAGCCGTAGAAGAGCTTGACGAAGGAGTTGGACTCGTCGCGGTAGATCTCTTTGAACAGCGAGTTGGGCCGGATCTTCCGAACGGTGCTGACGTGGATCAGCTGGCCGCCGGCGTCGATCGTGGGCTTGACCGCCGTGAAATTGGCGTCCAGGTTCTCGTGATGGTCGGCCTCGTCTTGGATCACCAGTGTGGCGGTATCGGAGCGGCCGGCGCCCTCGGTGGACGGCCACGCGACGATCTTGGAGTCGGTCTCGGGGAAGGTGACCTCGAGGGCGTTGTCGATCCCGATGACGCCGCGCAGGTGCGGCGGCAGGTGGGAGTTGATGAACCGGCACTTGTCGAGGAATATCTTGGCGCGCCGCTCGTCCTGGGAGAACAGGAACACGACGGCGCCGCGGTGATACACGGCGGTCCAGCGCGCATATTCTGCCAGCAGCCAGGACAGTCCGATCTGGCGCGCCTTGATAATGGATATGAGCCGGTCGGACTCAAGGTGTTTTATCACATCGAGTAGGTGCGGCCACATCTCGAAGTCGGTCGGACCGGAGGCGTTACTGTCGGCGTGAGCGATGGACGGCGCCTCGCCGTTGCCGTTGGTCAGGACGGGCGGGACCAGGATCTGGACCTTTTCCAGTGAGCGCAGGAACGAGCGGGCGGCCCGGGCCTTCTCGAGGCCGGCCTCGGTCACACGCTCGGTCGGCCCCTCGATCAGTGGAGCCAGCTCTGTCATTCGGTCTCCTGGGCGCTAAGGAACGCGAGAACCTCGGGATTACCGACGAATATCGCCTCGTAGAGGTGGGCCGCAAGTGTGCTAATCTGAGTTTCAGTCAGCCTCTCGTCGCCCTCTAGGGTATCCTCCGCGACGTGTATAAGCTCATGTAGCAGCGACGTTCGCACCCGGGAAGCCGCATAGCGCTGAGAGAGTGTGATCGTCTGTTTCTTGAAGCTAGTTTCGGCATAGCGGCCGCTGTCAGCCAGGGCCAGCTCATCGACCTCGATCGTCCAGTCGATGCCGTTGACGCGGACCTTGGTTGGGAGCTTCATATCGCCTTTCTTCCTGCTGGCCATCACCGCCTCTCAGGGGAAGGAGAACGAACCCCTGGTCATTGGCGGAGTCTCGGTCCCTTACTCGCGTTTCAGCCCCTCCACCATCCTTCCACAACCATCGTTTCCGGCGGTCCACCGAAGTCCCCACACCTGTCGATTCCCGTGGGAGTTCCCGTCGCGTTCCCGTATTCCTGTGGGTTTCCGGGAGCCAGTCTACACAGCCATTCCTGATTCCCGTGCCCTTTCCCCGTGCATTGGGAATCGGGGCAGGGTATCTCCAATATCCCTGCCCATTCCCGTGTTCCCGTTCTTTATATAGCGGGAACGGGAAACGGGAACTCCCCTAGAGCGGCTGGATAAGCTCGTAGAGGAGTTTCCCATCGGCGTCCTTGGTCAGGTCTTTGGCTTTGGGTATCTTCCCTGCCTTCCGAAGCTCCGTGATGGCGTTCGACACGGTCTTCACCACCACTTGGCAGCCGTCTGCGATGGCCTGCATGGTGGAGGGCGAGGGTCATTCCACGCTCCCCTCGCCCTCGAGCGCCGGCCGCGCCCGCATGGCCGCCAGCATCTCGTCGAGTTCCTCCAACGTCTTCTCCTCGTACACGGCCGCGTCGATCGATACGCTCCCGCTCACGTCCACTCGCTCCACGAACATCCCCAGATGGCGCGCCATGTCCCGCAG
>NZER01000268.1 GCA_002690445.1 Candidatus Pacearchaeota archaeon | reverse complement strand
GCTAGGATTGCCATTGTGGTGGCTGTAGTGGCGGCTATTTTTCTGTCGTTCCCTGCATCGGCAACTGACCTCACTTTCCAGTTCAAGAATCCCAGCTTCAGTGGTGCAGGCCAATCTGCCCATTTTCTGACGATTGACGAACAGGAACGAAGCCGAAAACAGGCTATCCGTGAGGAGATTGAATCAAAAGCCAGTGAGATATTAAGGGATAAGGAAAATACAACGCTCGCCAAGTTCGTCAGGAATCTTGAGAGTCGCATATTCAGCCAGCTATCGCGTGACCTTGCGGAGAGCTTATTTAATTCAGAGACAGGTGGTTCTGGCGGTGTTTTCGACCTTGAAGGCAACCAGATCAGCTTCATCAATACGGGCACTGAGATTATTTTGACAGTTGCTGACACAGATGGGGGCATAACAGAAATCCGCATACCCGTTGGGTCTTTCGGTATTTGTAGCACAGACGAGTGCGGCATCTAGCCTTATGTTTAGTGGTTCTGTTAACCGGATGTGCAAGTGTAAATTCGGCGCGTGAGTGTGCGAGTTTCAGCGAGGACTACATCAATGAGAACGGGTTCGATGCCAATGACTGTCCACGCGGCCCGAAGATAGCACGACCAACACTCAGGGATCTTATTGATCTGCCCATGCCACGGCAGAAGGCTGTCGTAAGTGTTTACAGTTTTCTTGACCTGACTGGACAGAGAGCTACAGCCGACAACATGGCGTTATTCAGCACCGCCGTAACCCAAGGTGCAGACAGCTTTCTGATAGATGCGTTGCTGGCTGCGGGTAATGGAACGTGGTTTTTAGTCGCAGAACGTGGTGGTCTGGATGCTTTGACCCGTGAACGGCAACTCATTATCTCCACCCGTAATAGCTACGATGGCGAAGGGGCTAACCAGCTAGAGCCGCTATTGTTTAGCGGGCTCATCATGTCAGGAGGCATTATCGGCTACGACACGAATTTATCTTCTGGCGGGATTGGCGCGAGATATCTTGGGATTGGATTGAATACTCAGTATCGGGTTGATGAGGTTACGGTAGCTTTAAGAGCCGTTCTGGTGCAAACAGGGCAGATTTTATTGAATGTGATAACGACTAAGCAGGTCTATTCAACCGCCGCAGGCGTTGATTTGTTCAGGTTCACAGAGAATGGTACGGAATTGTTTGAGTTGGAGGCAGGCGTAGCAAGGAATGAGACAGCTACATACGCTGCGAGAAGTGCTATTGAAGCAGCCGTTTATGCGATAATTACGGAAGGCATTGAACTAGATCTGTGGGATTACACAGAGGAGGTATCAGATGCAGACTCTAATCATTAAGTGGTCAGTAGGCTATCTCATATTTTTATACTCTCTGGCTTACATGGTTTCAGCTTATGGAGCCAATAATAGTATATACATCACTCAGAGTGGCGGAAGTAGCGCACTGACCATGAATATTGACCAGATCGGAAACTCAAATGTGATTGGAACCACCTCTGCCAGAGTCTCATTGGCAGGTACAGGCATGACGGTTGACGTTGACCAAATTGGTGACTCAAATGTTATAGCGGCTACGATTGCCCAAGGGAACAGTAGCTCCTTTACATTAAGAAGTACCGGGGACTCCAACACCCAGACACTTGCAGTTGGAGGGACGGGGGATACGGCTGGAAGCGATTTCGATTTTGCTGCGACGGGGGACTCTAACGTCCTTGCATTCACCCAGGGAGCGGCTGCAACAGCAACCAGCGGAAATACCGACATCGTTATCGCCGGAACCAGCAATAATCTGAATCTGGTCAGTGAGGTGGTCGGCGGGACGAATAACTGGGACGTTGATGGTGACTCAAATGACATCGACACGACCCAGACCGGAAATGCCAATCACAGCATCACCGCCGATGTCACGGGAAATACTAACAATATCGACATCGACCAGACGAACTCAGGTGGCAGCACTTCCGGCATAGTGGATTTGGTTGCCATTACTACAGGCGGTGTTATTGATATTGACCAATGTACCTCTGGCTGCTGATATTCCTGCCGCTTGTAGTGCAGGCACAAGTCGGTTCGATCACTGAGCTTCGCGGTATCGGTGAGGTAGTTCGCCAAGACACGACGGATTCTTTGACGGCAGAACTGGAGCTGGGGATTGCCAGTTTTGATGATGTCCGTACTGGGAATGGCAGGCTTGCGATATCCTTTTTAGATGATTCGATTCTGAGGCTCACGGAACACAGCAAGATAGTCATTGATGAGTTTGTCTTTGACCCTGATCCCTCTCAGAGCCGCTTGGCCCTCAATATGGCTAGCGGCACCGCCAGATTTCTCACGGGCGCACTGGGTCGTATCAACCGAGAGAACATCAGCATCCGCACCCCTACGGCAACCATTGCGATACGCGGCACCGACTTCACCACGACTGTAGATGAGATAGGTCGCAGCTTGGTTATTTTGCTGCCGAATGCAGACGGGAGTCCCAGTGGGGAGATCACGGTAGAGACTGCTGCGAGTGTGGTGGTTCTGAACCAGCCTTTTCAGGCTACGATGACTACCGTAGCGGAAGCGGCTCCCACGCCTCCCGTGGTTCTGACAGGCATGACGCTGGGCTTCATAGATAATCTGTTAATTGTCAGTCCACCTGATGAAATCGTGGAAGCGGTTGATGAGCAGTCAGGTACGGCCTCTAACATCCTCGATGTGGATCTTCTTGAGGAGACAGAACTGGATGAGAACGAACTGGACGATGATGAGTTGCAGGATGAGATCGGGAGGCTTGATATTGATCTTCTCAATGTGGATTTCCTGACTGATCTGCTTGCGATCATAGAGGTGTCGGCTACTAAGAAAGACGCTCAAGCCTCAGAGATTGATGGGGTAAAGCTCGAAGGAATCCTCGCAGGATTCGACCAGCAGAATCAGACCTATACTTTTGTCGAGGGGGAGGTGCTGACGATCTATCGAAGTGTTGAGAACACCTTTGATCTGGAGCTTGATAAGGCAGGTGCTTACAACATATCAGTCCTGACGGCTGGAAAGGCGATGGATATTACGGTGAATGGTGGGGGAGAGAATGCGATATATATTCATCAGTCTGATTAGCCTCCCCGTTTTTGCAGCAGACAACTCTGTTGAAATCGATCTGAAAGGTAACTCCAGTATCTATATTGACCAGATAGGTTCGGGCAATACTGCAAGGGTCTGGTGTGGCCTGAGTAACGGAACTTATGCCACTCATACCTGTAATAGTGCCACGATAGATATAGATCAGGACGGGACAGGGAATCTTGCAAAAGCGTACTCACAATATACGAACCATCAGTCCAATCAATACACCATAAATCAGGATGGCAATGACAATGTGGGCTACATTGACGCAGACGAGGATGACAACGAGATGACCATCACCCAGACGGGTGATGACATGGAAGCCGAAATATATATGAGTGGTGATGACAATCAATACTCTATCTCACAGACCGGGGGCGAGCACTACGCGAAGATGTACGCATTCGGAGATGACAGCGCATGGACAATCACACAATCAGGGACCGGCGATCATAATGCGTACATCAAGTCCTGTAACAACTGTAACAACAACGATGCGACGATCACGCAGAGTGGTTCAGGGAACAAAGACGGGGATATAGAATTCCGTAACAATCCTGCTGATAACTCAACTGTTAACCTGACTCAGAGCGGGAACGGCGCACACGTTGGCAACATTCGGGTTCAGCAAGGGAACTACACGGTCAACGCGACTCAGACTGGAACTAGTGTAAAGAATTACACAGTTGTGTTGGATTGCACGTCGAGTTGTAATAAAACGGTTACCGTAAATCAGTATGACTGAAGTTAAACTAGACTATAAGTCAAGATTCCCTATTGCGGAAATTCTTTGGGAAGATGCTTGGGTAGAAACAAAAGATTTTTCAATAAAAGATACGCTTACTTTTAGGCCCGTTATCCGTTCTACTGTAGGTTACTTAATTGAGGAAACAGAAGAGTGCGTTATTCTTGCCACAGATTTATATGAAAAAGAAAAAGACCACGCTAATACGCCAATGATAATTCCGTGGAGCGTGATTCTTGGTTTTTGGGAGTTTGACGTTCATTGAAATGGACGCTTTCAGCTCTGGTTGCTGTTTTAGTCCTTAGGGTCTGGGACCCGTGGCCTATTGAAACTATCCGGCTTAAATATTTTGACGCGCTACTGACCTCAAAAGAATCTGTCGAAAGTCAGACAATTTCGCTCTATAACATTGATGAAGGTGAATTAGCACGAGGTGGTCAATGGCCTTGGCCTCGGCAGCAGCTTGCAGAGTTAAATCGCAGTCTTCTTAATTCAGGTGCTGCGGCAGTCGTATATTCAGTTTTATTTCCAGAAGAGGACCGCTTTGGTGGTGATGCTGAGTTTGCTGAAAGCATGGTTGCTATACCAATATTTTTATCCGCCGTTGCTACTGCCGATACTAATCGGCAAGACGGTTGGCAGATTGGGGTGGCTACGCTAGGGGATGTTTTAGCGAACGCTATTAGTTACTCGGGTATTTTGCCCAATGTAGCTATCCTGCAAGAGAGCGCGGTAGGTACGGGTGTTGTGAACACGGCCTCGGAAGTTGATGGTCTTGTCCGTAGGGTGCCAATGGTAATCCGAGTAGGAGAATCTTTATATCCGGCTCTTGGGCTAGATGTACTGCGGGGACTGGCAGGCGATCCTTCCTATCAGGTAAGAGGTGGGGAGAACGGCATACAGGCAGTTAGAGTACCTAGTTTTGAAACTATAAATACCGATGCGGCGGGAAGGGTATGGGTAGACTGGTCCACGGAGTTTTCTCAGGAGCCTTTAGCCGAAACTATAGTTTTTGTCGGCGTCACTGCTGCAGGTATCACACCATTGGTGCCTACGCCAAGAGGACTGATGTACCCCCACCAGATCCAGGCGAATTTATTTGAAACACTGCTGAATGGAACTGCTCCAGTGCGCCCGGACTGGTCCTTGGCGGCGGAAATGGTTCTTATTCTCGGCTTAGGTATCCTCGCAATAGCTCTGACGCAATTTTTGAGGGTTATGTGGGTCCCTGTTGGACTGGGAAGTATGGGTATTTTGACCGTTGGGGCCTCTGTTTGGGCCTTTTTAAGGTTTGGAATGCTTCTGGATGCGGCTTTACCGGTCTTTTTTACTGCCATTGTGGGCGGGACAGGTGTGGCGCAGCGAATGATTATTGAGTATCAGCAGAAACTGCAGATTAAGCGACAATTTGAGCATTATTTGGACCCAAGACAGGTTCAACGGCTTCAAAATAACCCTAAACTGCTGAAATTGGGTGGAGAAACAAAGGTTTGCACGTTCTTGTTCACTGATTTGAGAGGATTTACCTCAATGAGCGAGAGACTATCGCCGCAAGAGGTCACAGAGATTATGAACGCTACTTTGACCGTGCAAGTTGAAGAGATACAACGCGCAGGGGGGATGGTAGATAAGTTTATTGGTGATGCGGCAATGGCAATCTTTAATTGTCCCTTGGACTTGGACGAACACGAAAACAGGGCCGTTGAGGTGGCAGTCAGAATACAGCAAAGGATTAAAGAGCTTAATGAAACACTCCCTGTGGAGGTGGCTATTGGCGTTGGAGTTAATTCCGGCCCCGCTGTTGTAGGGAACATGGGCTCAGATACGCGCTTCGATTTCAGCGCTATCGGAAATGCGGTCAATGAGGCAGCGCGCTATGAAAGCGCCACTAAAGAGGTGGGCGTAGATATTTTGATAGGTCAGACTACCGCAGAAAAATGTAAATATGTGTTAAAGTCCTTGCCTCCTATTCAGGTAAAGGGTAAAGAAAAGCCTTTGCAAATCTACACCTTAGACCAACTGGTAGCGGATAAACGGGGATAGTGTTCAGAGTGTGGTCCCCGCAAATGAACCACCATGAACTTTTTATTAGGATAGAGTATTGAATATATCGCAAGAAGGACTGGCTCTCATTAAGAAGTTTGAAGGCTGCAAGTTAAAAGCCTATCAGGACTCCGTGGACGTTTGGACAATCGGTTACGGCCACACTAAAGGCGTCGAGGAAGGCCAAGAGATCACTCAAGACGAAGCGGAGGAAATGCTTGCTTCAGAGCTTGAGGAGTACGAAGGTTACATCAGTGACATGGTTGAATGTGATCTGGAACAATGTCAATTTGATGCCTTGGTTGCTTGGGTTTACAACTTGGGTCCGACAAATCTTAAATCATCCACCTTGCTGAAGCGGCTTAATTGGTTTTCAGGAGGAGGCTCGGAGAGTGACTTTGAGGACGTACCTGAGCAGATAAAAAGATGGAACAAAGCTGGAGGAAAGGTTTTACAAGGTCTTGTAAGAAGACGGGAAGCGGAAGCATTGCTATTTCAAGGTAAAGAATGGCATGAAATATGAGCTATAAGAGGTAGTAAGACTGTATTTGATGATGTAAGATCGCGAATATGGATGAAGTCGATGTTGTCCAGTATGTTTTTACGCTGATTCGGGAAAGACGTGCTCTCATAAGAGAGGTGTTAGAGAATAACGGTGTAAAGGACATGGAACAGTATCGCGAACTTATGGGCGAGCTGAATGGCTTGAATCTGATGCGCCAGGAGCTTTCCGATATGCTGGAAAAACAGGAAAAATTAAATGCCTAAACTTGCTGAGAAAGAAGAACTGCTGGATTCTCTTTACGTAGAAGCTGCTGAAAAAACATTAGATCCTTCCTTAATTGATGAGCCCATTTTAGAACGCCTACCTTCTCCTACAGGTTGGAGAATTTTGATTCTTCCCTACCGACCTCCCAAAACCACTAAAAGCGGCATTTTGTTTTCAGACAAGACTCTGGATGAGACTCAGATACAGACTGTTGCGGGATACGTGTTGAAAACGGGACCGTTAGCCTATGCTGATAAGGAGAAATTTCCGGAAGGCCCGTGGTGTCAAGAAAAACAGTGGGTTATTTTTGCAAGATATGCCGGATCACGTTTTAAGATTGAAGGTGGGGAAGTTAGAATCCTAAATGATGATGAAATTCTAGCTACGATTAAAAATCCAGAAGATATCCTACATAATTAGGAAGAGGGGTTAGTATGGCTACCGCAGAAACACCGGCTGTAGAAGAAGTTGAAAAGGGGCAGGTTCCTTTAGATATTACTGAATCTGAGGAAATAGTAGAGGTAGAAGCCAAAGATCAAGTAGATGCTGCCCCCGAAGTTATTGAAGAAAGTGAGCAGGAGCAATACAGCAAGGGTGTTCAAAAAAGAATAAATAAGCTAACTAAACGGGTTAAAGAGACGGAACGTGAACGGGATGAGGCTGTCCAATTTGCTCAAGGTGCCAAAGCTCAAGCTGATAAGGCAACATCACAGTTACAGCAGCTAGATCAAAGTTATCTCAGCGAATACGGGGGACGTATTTCGGCTGAACAAACTCAGGCCGAAACAGAGCTTAAACGTGCCGTAGAAACAGGTGATTCGCAGGCCACGGTTGATGCTCAACGTAAATTAACGCATTTGGCGGTAGCTGCCGATCGTTATGAGCAGGCCAAGGTACAGCAGGAACAACAGGCCGCTTATGCGGCTCAGATGCAGCAGCAGGCTCAATCAAATAATGTTCAACAATTCCCGGGTGCCGGGGCGCCGCCCACTCAACCACAAAAAGCTGATCCGAAAGCTGAAAGATGGGCCACTAAAAACGAGTGGTTTGGCGAAGATTACACAATGACCTTCGCGGCGTTTGGCATTCATAAAAAACTTGTTGAAGAA
Organism: Candidatus Pacearchaeota archaeon; assembly: GCA_002690445.1. Next base: position 641 of record NZER01000268.1, on the reverse strand, counting down.
GAGGGATTTGACCCTCAGACAGATGACTACTATGATGAACTTGACAAACGCATTAAAAATGAGTTTGCACATAAATTCGAGGACAGGGCTGGTAAGAAAACCGCTCAGACAGTAGCCAGTGTATCTCGCGGAAGTAGATCTGGGCGCAAAAAGGTTAGACTCACCCCAAGCCAGGTAACCATTGCCAAAAAACTGGGTGTGCCACTGGAAGAATACGCTAAATACGTGAAGGAGTAGGTTTGATGGCTACCGAAGAAACTAAAGAATCTAAGAATTCTGCAGAAGATTTGAAAGCAATCCAGCGTACTTCTCGCGCTAAAACAACTCGGGCTGCTACGACCAGGCGTAAGCCGTGGCAACCACCGTCAATGTTAGATGCCCCTCCTGCTCCGGAAGGTTTTAAGCATCGTTGGATACGTGCCGAGGTTAGAGGGTTTGACGACCGTCAAAATATCTCGGCTCGTATGCGTGAAGGCTATGAACTTGTCCGGAAGGATGAATATCCTGATTTTGAAGCCCCGGTTGTTGAATCGGGTAAACATGAAGGGGTGTTTGGAGTAGGCGGTTTGCTTCTTGCACGCATACCGATAGAAATAGTAGATGAGCGCACCGAATACTTTCGTCAGCGTCATGCTGACCAG
>NZER01000267.1 GCA_002690445.1 Candidatus Pacearchaeota archaeon | reverse complement strand
GACACTCGGGAGCAGCGGCCTGTCACGCTTGAGTTTAAGAAGGGCTTGGTTATGAAGTCCGAGCCTGGAACACTCTACACAGGTGATTATAGCCTTAAGGGCTTTCAAAACTTGGTAGCGATCGAGCGTAAGAGCATTGACGATTTGATGGGCTGCATAGGTACCCAGCGTGAGCGGTTTGAGCGTGAAATTATTCGCTTGAAAGGCTATGAGGTAAAAGCGCTGGTAGTGGAGTCAACGTGGGCAAAGATCGAGAAGGGTGATTACAGATCAAGGGTGAATCCTTCTGCTGCAATTGGGACACTCATGGGGTGGATAGCCGAGGGCATACCGGTTTGTATGGCAGATAATCACAAGCGGGCTGGGGTATTTATCGCAAGGATGCTCTACATTACGGCTAGACGATATCAGCTTAGGCTAAAGGCTATTTCATGAAAATAGAAATTGAAAAACTTAGACATGATCCTTCGAATGTAAGAAAACATTCGGATAAGAATATTAAAGCTATCGAAGCCTCCCTCCTGCGATTTGGTCAACAAAAGCCTATTGTAGTAGATCAAAATTTAATCGTTAGAGCCGGGAATGGTACCTTGCAGGCAGCTCAAAATCTAGGGTGGAAAACCATTTGGATAGCTAAGTCTAAACTTAGTCCTAGCGAATTAACAGCCTATGCAATAGCTGATAACCGTACTGCCGAGCTAGCTGAGTGGGATATGGAGTCATTAGAAGAACAGTTATTAGCTCTTGACGATGAGCTAGAAAAAATTGCTTACGATGATTTCGAGTTTACTTTTGATGAGAAGGTACCAATTAAGGGCAAAACCGATGATGATGCTATTCCAGAGGTAGAAGAAAATCCCTATGGAGTACAGTTAGGGGATATTTGGTTACTGGGAGATCCTCATCTTGAATGTGATAAATGCAATCAAAGAGTAGAATTCAAAGATGGTTTCAAGAACGGCGACAAGTGCCCTAAGTGCGGAGCATAAATGCTAAGAGTCAAGTCTCGACATAGATTAATGTGTGCAGATTCTACGGTTAAGGAAAATGTAGATCGATTAATGAATGGTCAAAAAGCCGATATGGTTTATACAGATCCGCCTTATGGTTTGGAGAAAAAATGGTCAGGTGGAACATGGGCAAGCAATCCGATATATGAAAAAGCTAAAAAATGGGATGTCAAATTAGAGCAAGACGTTATCGATTACATAATTAGTCTGTCCGAACAAGTGATATTATGGGGAGCGAATTATTATATAGTTCCACCATCAAGATGTTGGCTTATTTGGAGAAAAACAAACCAAATGCAAACACTGGCCGACTTTGAGATGGCTTGGACAAGTTTTGATAAGGTTTGTAAGGAATGGGGATCACACAGAAACGTAGACGGTAAAAGAAATCATCCTACGCCAAAACCTATAGCTTTAGCTGAATGGTGTTTTGAAAATTACGGTCAACCCAAATCAGTCCTAGACCTATTCCTCGGCTCAGGCTCTACCCTCATAGCAGCTGAAAAAACAAACCGACGATGTTTTGGAATGGAAATAGACCCCCACTACTGCTCGGTAATCCTGAAAAGATGGGAGGATTTCACCGGTGAGAAAGCGGTTAGATTATGACCGGCAGGCCTACCAAATACAAACCAGAATTCTGCGACGAACTCATAGATTTCATGGGACAGGGCAATACTTTCAAAGCCTTTGCAGGTCACAAAAAAGTCTCCTACGCTACCGTCAAACTTTGGACACAGACACATCCTGAATTCATGGAGGCTAAGAAAATTGGTCAAATGGCCTGTGAGAAAGCCTTGCTAATGATCGGTAGAGGACTAGCTACTGGAAAACTAAAAGGCAATGCAAATGCATGGATGTTTCTCATGAAAAACATTTGTAAATGGACTACTGAAATCACCATAAAAGATGAAACTAAACTCAAAGCCGTTACAATTACATTGCCAGAATCAGGTAAAAAAGAAATTATCGATGTAACTGACACTACAGAGGATAATTCATGAAACCAATCGTCATAGCAGAAGTGGGCAGCAATATATTTAAGTCGGAGCATTTAGATCAGGTCTTTGATAATGCCTGCAGACAGATTGAAGTAGCTAAGCAGTGTGGAGCTACAGCAGTAAAATTTCAGATGTTCACAGCCCAGGAGCTATATGGGCCCCAGGTTTCAAATAGTGAGCTTGAAAGAAATACTAATAGGTATTCTCTACCTAGGGAAATGGTACCGATGCTATTTGAATATGCTAACGATGTAGGCATAGAATTCATGTGCTCAGCATTTTCAATTGATGGTTATGATTTCCTAGAACCATATGTCAAAACCCATAAAATAGCTTCTCCTGAAGCGGTAAGCAAAGAGCTTGTGGACTATGTGTTTAGCACTGACAAGAGAGCAATTGTCTCAAATGGATGTTTGACGAAACAAGAGCAAGGTGCGTTAGTCTCCGATATTAGCAAATGGGGAGCAGATGATATTCTAATGGAATGTGTCTCCAATTACCCAGCTACTACAAGCCAATATGATCTGATTGGTATGTCAAAATATGCAAAAGTGAATGGACTTCTATGGGGCTTATCCGATCACACCAAAGGTACCGCTGCTGCTGTTATAGCTCGTAGGCTTGGGGCGGTCTGCTTTGAAAAGCATGTAGACCTAAGCCCAGGTGGTAGTGAAACACCGGACAAATGCGTAAGTATCGATCCTGAAGAATTTTCGTTATATTGCGAAAAGATTAAAGAACAGGATAATATTGATCTATGGGATACCAAACTTAAATCAAGGGTTCTATACGCTAGACGCTCGAATGGATACAGACATGTGAATGAATGATTTTGTACTCCACAAATACCAGGAAAAAGCTTTCACAAGCCAGCTTGCTATCATAATTATTGCGGCTGGGATTCAATCAGGAAAAACACTATGTGGAGCTTTATGGCTTGGCACCCAGGCAGCTAAGGCTTCACCTAGCGATAATCTGATCATCTGTGCTCCTACCTACAAGATACTTTCGCAAGCTACCCTTCCCACGTTCATGTCAGTATACGGTCATTTTGGCGAGCTTAATAAAGGTGAGATGATCTTTCGGTTTCACAATGGGCCTACGGTCTACATTCGATCTCTGACTGATCCAAACGCTATGGAGGGGATAACCAATGTACGGGGTATTTGGCTAGATGAGGGTGGATTAATCTCAAGGTACGCTTGGGAAAACGTCATGGGTAGGGCTGCGTTCAGATCTGCTCAAGTCATGGTCTCCACTACTCCATACTCCCTAAACTGGCTGTTTGAACTTTACAAAGACTGGAAATCAGGCAAGCGCGACGATGTTTGTTTAGTTCAATTTCGCTCGAAAGATAATCCTTATTTTCCTGATGCCGAGTATGAAAGACAGCGCAAGCTCCTAGATACGCGCCGCTTCAATATGAAATATAATGGTCAATTTGGCAGAATGGAAGGGCTTGTCTATGAGCGTATCAATACCTGCAAAGCTCATGAACTACCAAGTGGGACCAAATTCTATGGAGGTATCGATTGGGGTTATACCAATCCATTTGCTCTATCAATCAGAGCTCTAACCCCTGCAGGAATTCATTATCGAGTCGGTGAGTTCATGAAGTCACGAATGATGATAGGTGAAATTGTAGAGGTTCTCAAAGCCAGAAGACAGCTTTACAATATCGAATTATTCATTGCAGATCCATCTAGCCCAGCAAACATTGAGGAGCTAAACCGAGCAGGCTTATCATGCATTCCTGGAAATAACAATGTTCGAGCAGGCATTGATAAGCAAATTGAACTTTTTAAAGATGATAGATTATTCATATTCGAAGACGAAAATCCTATGGGTCTTGATGAATACAATACCTATCATTATCCAGAACTCAAAGACTACAAAATAGACGAAAACCAAAAAGAGCAAGAACCAGTGAGTTCAAACAATCATTCCGTCGACGCGGACAGATATTGCTCGATGTACCTCGAAAACGCTAAAAAACAGCACACTGGAAGGATTCACGATAATAGGATGCCTACTAGGGTATCTGAAAGAATTGAATGGTTAAAACGAGGAGGTAAGCGACGTGCCAGTATATGAATTCTACTGCAAGAAATGCAATGCTATCGATGAAATCACTAGGACTATGGACGAATGTAATCACCCATACTATTGCCCAGAATGCCATGCTAAATGCACGCGCAAATACTCGCCGCCGCAAACCATCACACAGGGCGAACAAATCCCATATTTCAATCCTGCCTTTGGCAAGGTCATGACTGACAATCAAGCTAAAGCTGAAGCAAAAGCTCGCGGTTGGATTGAAGTTGGCAATGATAAGCAGGAGTCCATTTCACCGCCCGAGAAAAAAAGTTATGATGAAAATGATTATTTCGTTTGACATTTCGAGGGCTAAATTATGCCACAAGCTGACGGTACAGGTAGAATTGATCCAATGTCTGCTCCTAGCGAGGGAAATGCTGATATAGGTGTAGAAGGGCAATCCCAAGCTCAGAGGCAAACTGTCAGAATGGTGGAAAAGCTGTTTAGTCGCTATCGCCAACACCGTATGAGCTACGATAAGCATTGGGTAGAAAACTATAAGATCTTTCGAGGTAGACAGTGGAAAGAAGCTAGGCCTAGCTATCGAAATTCAGATGTTTTGAATTATATTTATTCTGAAATCCAAACCATTGTTCCAATCATGACAGATGCACGCCCTAATATTGAAACAGTGCCAGAAAACCCCGAGGATTTTGAGTTTAGCCAAATTATGACCCAGCTTCTTAGAAGCAAATGGGACAGGGATTTATTTTCTCAGATTGTGGTAGAGGCTATTGTCGATGCAAATCTTTATGGGATTGCTATTACCGAACAGCCTTGGAACCAGGATCTTTTGAACGGTTTAGGCGATTACGAATTCAATACGGTGGATCCCATGTACTGCTACCCCGATCCACGCATGAGGGATATTAACGATTCATATGGCACTGGCTTTATTACGGCGGTGCCTACAGATATAGCAGAAATCAAAAGAAAATGGCCTAAATATGGGCATTTGGTAAAAGCAGACCTGTCAGATCTAGACACAGCAAAGACAGCTAAGCTTGATATGAATGACTACAGGATAAGAAGCGCTACCGATAATCTAACTTTGGTTCAAGGTGAGCGCCCTGCAGATGAAAATCAAGCGAATCAAGCCCTGCTGATAACAGCCTGGCTTAAAGATGAAACGATGGTCGAGGAAAAGATACGTGTCGAGGACAAATTTGGCAAGAAAGTCACAAAATTCCAACAAAAAAAGAAATATCCAAACGGACGAAAGGTAGTCATAGCTGCCGGGGTTTTATTAGAGGACGAAGAAAACCCTTACCTAGACGGTAAAATGCCTTTCGCTCGATTAGTTGATCATATGCTCCCTAGGGAGTTTTTTGGCGAAGGCGAGGTCGATCAATTAAAAGGTCCCCAAGCTATTATCAATAAGCTTTGGTCCCATGCTATGGATGTACTGGAGCTTATGGGAAATCCCATATGGAAAAACCCGACTGGCAGTGGAGTTTTCTCAGATACGATAACAAACCAGCCGGGTCTTGTCATTGACCATAATGATGGTTTCGAACCTAAAAGAGAAATGGGCGAGGATGTACAGCCTAGCGTTTGGCAAGCTTTTGATCGTATAGATCAAGTGTTTGAAAAAATATCGGGAGTAAATGAAGTCACCCAAGGAGCTACTCCTAGAAATGCTTCGGGCGTGGCAATCGACTCACTGCAAGAGGCAGCTCAGACAAGAATCAGGCTTAAGTCTCGGCATGTAGAAGCTTGGTTAACCCAGGTGGGGCAGCAGTTTGCTAGCAGGATTTTGCAATTTTACTCAACACCGCGTATCATAAGAATCACAGATAATCCTGAAGCTGAAAAATATTTCAAAATCGCGATAGACGACGTGCTAGATGAGTCAGGTGAGGTTCAGAAAAAAGTCGCTACTGTCCAGACATTCGAGCAAACCCCGGAGGGTATATTAGCTCCACAAGGGACAAGGCAATTTGATATTAAGGGTAATCTTGATATAAGAATTACAACTGGCACAACACTACCATTTGCACGCGCTCAAAAGAAAGCTCAAGCTAAAGAATTATTTCAGCTTGGAATATATGACGCAGAAGATCTTTTGAATGATTTGGAACATCCAAGCAAAGAAAAAATCATTGAGAAGTTCAATGCACGCAAGCAAGCCGAAATGGAGGCTGCAATGGCAGCTCAACAACAAAATCTAGGAGGGGTTTGAAAATATGGGTGAAGCAGCAATCGAACAGCAAACCGACAGCAATGAGGTCAATGTTGACAGCCTAATGCAAGAGGCTTACGAACCTGCTAGCCCATTAGAAGCTCCTAACGAAGGTTTAATTGATAATACCACTAGTGACTCTACTGATAATTCTGCTCCCGAGGTAACACAAAACGCTCAAGGTGAGTTCGTTATCACACACAAGGGAAAAGAAATCACTTTAGACACTGACAAGGCTCGCTCCTTTGCTCAGCAGGGGTATGATTACAGCAAAAAAATGCATCAGCTCAGGGTGGATCGTAAGCTTTTCGAACAAGAAACCGAGAAAACCCGAAACGAATTAAAAGAGCTGCAAGAAATTAATGCATTTGCAAAAGAAAACCCAGCGTTTGAGCAATTGATACAAAGAGAGTGGGCAAAAATTCAGGCTGGTGGGGAGCTTCAGGTTAGCCCCGAGGATAAAAACATGATCCTCGAAAGCCGGTTAAACCAAGTGCTAGAAAGGTTAAACGCTCAAGAAAAAGATATAGCTGCAAGACAAACTGCTGAAATAGAAGCAAAGCAGGAGGGTGCAATCGAATCATACCGTCAGAAGCATTCTGATTTTGATTGGAACACCAAAGATGAAAATGGAGCTACTCTTGAGGATCGTATCATGCAAGCCATGATCGATAAGGGCGTAAAAGATTTCGAAATCATGGCAGATCACGTTCTCAAAAAAGAACTAATGGTCAAAGAAGCTATGCAAGCGAAAGAACAGGTAGCTAAGAAAATCCAGACAGCACACAAAAAAGGTTTAGGAACCATAACCGATAAAAGCCAGCTAGCAGCTAAGACTGCCGAAAATGTCAGTGCAAAATCCTACGATGATTTAGTCGCAGAAGGGCTAAAAGAATTTGGCATTGATTATTAATTGGAGGTTAAGCAATGGCTTTAACTTACGATCAAATTACGGCGATCACGGAGAAGAAATTCATTCCGAAGATGGTCGATAATATCTTTAATTCCAATGTGTTGCTCAAAAAATTAAAAGCAAAAGAGAAGCTTCAAACTGGTGGAGACAAGGTTCTTTGCCCACTCAACTATGCACAGGTATCTGCTTCTGGCTGGTATCAAGGTGCGGAGACTTTGGACACGACTGATAATGAGGTTATCACTTCTGCTGAGTTCGATTGGAAGCAGCTTTATGCAAACATATCTATCACGAGGCGAGATGAGTTACGTAATAGTGGCGATGCTGCTATTATTAATTTCGTTAAGTCTAAGGTGATGATTGCTGAGAAAACCATCAGAGATAAACTCTCAACAGCTCTCTACAATGATGGTACTGATTCAAAGCAAATCCAAGGTCTGAGACTAGCTCTTAGCACATCGAGCACCTATGGTGGAATCGATCAATCCACTTATTCTTGGTGGCAAGCGAACGTTGATAGCTCAACTACAACCCTAACCCTAAGTGCCATGCAAAGCATGTACGGAGATTGCGGCGAGGGCACTGAATACCCTGATCTAATCATTGGGGATCAGGATATGTATGATCGCTATCATGCTCTTTTGACTCCTCAGCAAAGATTTGCTTCTGAAGACGAGGCAAAAGGTGGTTTTAAATCACTTCTATTCAATGGTGCTCCTGTTGTGGTCGACGCATCAGCTCCTAGTGGAGATATGATGTTCCTGAACATGGATTACATTGATTTGATGCCTCACAAAGATGAAAATTTCCGTATGGAACCTTTCACTAAGCCTATCAATCAGAATGTAAAAGTCGCTAAAATCTTTTGGTTTGGTGTCATGGGAATCTCAAACGTTCGTCGTTTCGGATTACTTGACGCTATCACAGCATAAGGGAGGGTTAGACTATGACACATTATGGAAATAACCCTATCAATTTTCAGGCTGTTTCTAACGTCACAGCCACACTTGGAGCTAACGATCCCGAGCCCGGTTATAGAATTACCGTTGGTGATGAGGATTATGTTTTTGTCTACAATGCAGGCAATAGCCAAATCCCACCCACTTATGGGGCTGTTATGAGTGCCGTTTCAGGCTACTCAGTAACAATTTCAAGTACTACTTCGGTAGACTTTCTTGTTGGTGTGTGTAAGCACGCTACCCTTACAACTGGCACCTATGGCTGGCTTGTAACCAAAGGCTTCACTCAGGTGGAAATGGAGGCAGATAACTCTGCTGCTGCTGGGCAAATTCTTGCTCTAGCTGCTGACGGTGAGTTTGCGCTTAAGTCAAATTCTACAGGTTATCCAACTCCTGCAGTCGGTAAGGCTATGGAGGCTATAGCTTCAGCAGGGAGTGGTACAGCTTACATTAGCGTTAATTAAAATTTCACTTTTTCTAGGAAGGAAAACGGTGTGAGAAAAACGATTGAAATGGATTTTGAATATTTACCTACAATTGACACTCCACCGTTACCTCCTAGCCAGCTTCAAAAGCAGGCTGCTTCAAATGATGATCCTACGATTGAAAGTTGGCGTGATACTTGGATTGCTAATCAAAAGCGAAATCATGATCTATTTGGGCCCTTTGCTGAAAATGGTATAGGCAAAATCTTTGGAGAGTTTCATCTCAAGCCTTGTATCATTGTCGGTTCAGGTCCATCTTTGGCTAACAACATAGAGGATCTGAAAGAAGCTAAAGAGATATCTATTGTTTCATGCCTCCATAATTTCCATTACCTCATCGATAACGACATTGATGTGAATTATTTCGTAACACTCGATGCTGGTAAGATTACGATTGAAGAGATAAGCGAAGGTGGAAAACATGATCATGAGTATTACCTAGAACAAACCGAAAAACACACCCTAGTAGCATTTGTGGGCACCGATCCTGATCTAATCAAAGCATGGAAGGGAAAAGTACTTTGGTACAATTGCCCTATTCCCGATCAAAGGACTAAGGATGCTTTTGATTCGGTCGAAGTTTTCCATAACCTAATGACTAACGGTGGAAATGTTCTAGGAGCTTGTCTATACCTTGCTAAGGCCTACTTAGGGGCAAATCCTATCGCTTATGTTGGGGCCGATTTTGCGTTTGGATATAAGAAAAATTTTCACCCCTGGTCATCTAAGTATGATGGCAAATTGGGGCATGTACTTAGAGCTATTGATTGCTGGGGCAACAAGGTTCTCACATGGCAGTCATATCATAATTTCAAAAAATGGCATGATTCAATCGCGATGAGAGTTCCAGGAGAGTTTATAAATTGTACCGAGGGCGGTACGTTTGGAGTTTATCCTGAAGGTCTCATAAAATATATTAGACATAAACCACTTAAAGAATTCATCCAGGGTTATAAGCTTTACGAGACGATGAAATACCAAGCCGAAAACCCTAACAATGGAAATGAAATTTTGCATGAGAGTTTACCTCCGCAACCAAAATTATTTTTTTAAGGGAATAAAATAAATGGCTTTCACGACTAGTTTTCTTGTAAAGAATCAGGCAGTAGGCTCAAAATTCCAACACTATGTCAGAGTGACAGCCGACGCTGCTAGTGGGGCGTTTGAATCCGGTTTCGGTGTAGTTGATTTTATACAGCATAGTGGGCAATCAGCTACAACAGCAGCATATAGAGTGTTTATGAATGCTAATTCAGGCCTCACTGCGAATAATGGCAGCGTGGCTATTTCAGGTGTGGCTAGTGGTGACGTAATATACATGACAGTCGTGGGGCATTGATATGGGATATAGCCCACAAAGCAGATTTAAAGTCACGATTGCTAGTGGTGTGACGTTATCCAGTGCAATTGATTTAGGTCGAGGTTGGCCACATACTCAAATTGAAATCCCCACCATGGCAAGTGGTACCGATATCTATTTTCAATGCGCTAATACCCTAGATGGTACATACAGAGGACACCACCATAGATTAACTAATAGCACAGCAACCCCTGGAGCTATGTACGTTGATAGCAGCGTTACCAATTGTTTTGTCCATCTTGAATTTATAAATGATAGATACATGAAAATTGAATTGAGTACTGCTATGACTGCCACGTCGGCAGAATTTCACATAGTGTGTTCATAAAGCGAGGAAATATGAAGGTCAAAGTTCAAAATTTAGATCATCGTGAATACAGCGAAATGTTTAGAGATGAAATGATTGTCATTCCTGCTAATGGAGCAATCGAAATGGGTAGAAGTGAGGCGATCAGATTTTTATCGCAAGCTTCACCTATGACTGTTGATGGACAGGGTAAAGCGATCAAGCCAAAGAAACTGAAAATTGTGGAAGACCCAGAAGCTCACGCAGCAGCTAGACATCAGCCCATAAAATATTCAGCTCCCGATGGTACAGATTTTCGCACTGAGGTAGCATACAAGGAGCATCTCAAGAAAATGGGAGAAAATAATGTCGGAGAACCAGTACGACGCCAACGGGCGCCTCATTCCTCCAAAGTCAAAATATGACGATCGCTCGATTGGAATTTCAGGCAAATGGAAAGCTGTTCTTACAAGAGGTAGCCAAGTTATTCAGACTGAAGAAGGCTATAATGTCATCACGACAAGCGGCCTCCATGCTCTAGCAGATTATCTTTGTTCGGCTGCTGCAAGCGCTACTCAAAATCCATTTTTCTATATTGCAATAGGTTCTGATAACACAGCAGAAACTAATACCGACACAGCGCTTGGAACTGAGCTTTCTAGGCATACTGGCACTGTCACGGCATTTACGGCGGTGTATCAAGTCGTTGCAACATTCGCAAGTGGTTCAGGTACTGGCAATATCTATGAGTACGGTCTATTCAATGCTAACACTGGTGGTAAAATGTTAAGCAGGGATACAGAAGGGCTTATAACGAAAGGCAGTAACGACATTCTGACAGTTACCGCGCAAATAACACTGAGTTAATATGGCTAGCTTTTCTCAAACAGTAACAAACTCTCTCAATGTGCTAGGAGTATCTCCACCTAGCCTTTGGAATGTTCTGATTTGGGGTACTGATAACTGGGGCGTTACCGAGGATGTGGCCACAAGCTATGAAAAAGGCCTTTCGGAGACTATCACCCTTACAGATGCATTAGGCAAAAGTTTTGCCCTATCTCCTATTACTGATTCGATAAGCTTTACTGGCTCAGCTTTAGACATAAACAGAAGCATTGGCATATGGGACTATAATTTTACAAAACCGACCATAGACGGCTCAGAAGCTGTGTACGATGAATCATCTAAAACCTCCGATCCCAGCACAAGCTGGTCAAAGCAAGCTGATGGGTCTACAGAATGGAGCTAGATTATGACTCCTAGTGAAATCGAAACGGCAGCTAGAAGAATGCTCAACGCAGCAGGCGATAAGCTTTGGAGCAGCGAAGAAATAATAGAGAACTATCTTTATTTTGCGGCTATGGAAATGGCTAGCGAAACCTTCTGCATTCAAAACCGCTATTCTACAACAACGGTAGCTGATCAGCAGGAGTACGCGGTGCCCACTAGGATGCTTGCAATCAAAAGGCTTGAATGGAATAGCCAAAAGCTTAAGCCTATCTCATTTCAAAAGCTTGATAGCATTGATTTGAATACCAATACTACTGTGACTGGTGATCCTCAATACTATTACAATTTCGATGATTCATTTGGGTTATACCCAGCTCCTAGCACTGCAGATCAAACAATCAAGGTATATAGTTTTGACGAACCAAGCGTCCCGACTTCTACCTCGACGCTTGAAATCCCTAGCAGATTTCACCCTTACTTGGTTATCGGGGTAGCTTACTACATGAGCCTTAAGGAACTAGGGCATCCTCATACAAACAAGCTCGAATGGCAATGGAATCATTCTAACAACAGACATAATGCTATCGACAAGGTAAGAAGGTCTGTAAGAATGATGAATAAAGACAATTTCAATATAGTGATTAACGAAAACGACCAACCCTCTACCTATTTAGGAATGATCTAATGACTAGTGGGTTTAGAACAGTCATTCCAATGGATGCATTTGATGGTGGGCTTAATAATAAATATGAACCTGCTATTTTAGAGCCTAATGAATCTCCGGACTGCTTAAATGTGGTCTTTGATGATTTGGGTGGGGTGCAGACAAGAGAAGGGTATACGGTTCTCAACACTGCAGCGGTAGCAAGTAATCCATGCGATGGTCTATTTACAGCAAACTGGAATAATGGAAATCAATCCATGCTAGCGTGGTTTGGAACTGATATGTTTGTGCTTTCAGGTACTACGTTTCAGACTGTTCCAAGCGCTCAAGGTGTTTATGCGACTAGTACCGCTAAAAATACAGTCATGTATCAAAACCTATGTTTTATAGCTGATGGTAATGACCCTCCTTATAAATATGATGAAAGTGTTTTCACAAGACATGGTATCGAGCAAGCTTCTCAAGTCACGGATGGGGGCACTAGAGGAGCTGGTGGTAATTTAGCAGGTGACTACCATTATGCTCTTGCTTATGTGAACACACAGGTAGTCGCAGGGAATATTTCTACTGGAAGTGTGACCATTGCGGTTAGTGGGGCTGGTGAGAGTGTTCTGCTTTCTGGTATCCCGGTGCCCGATCAATCTTTTGGAGTCGATGCAAAGTATTTATATAGGACTATTGCAGGATCGGGAGTAAGTGGATCCTATTATTTTGTGGCTACACTCCCTGTGAGTGCTACGACTTATTCGGATAATATAGCAAGTGCATCCTTAGGTGCTGAAGCTGCTAGCGACCAGGGCAAACCTCCTGCTTATGAATTCGCAGTAGTACATCAGGAAAGAATCTTTTGCAATGACTCTCAAAACCCACAATATTTGTGGTATTCGAATTTAGAAAATCCTTTTGTATTTGGTGCGCTCAATTTCATCAAAATAGCTGATGGAGACGGTGAGAAAATCACTGGTTTAGCTGTTCAAGGTAACAGCGTTGTGGTTTTTAAAGAGGCTTCTGTTTGGCTAATCTATATGCCCGATACGACTGCTAGCAATTGGGTAAGGGTTAAATCAAATGCCAAGTATGGCTGTTCTTCTCACAGATCCATTGTGGAATATGAGCAGCAGCTAATGTATTTAGGTGAGCAGAACGGTAAAATCACAGGGTTTTACGCTTTCCTAGGCAATACAACTGAACCTGATGTAACAGCGCTCCGTGTGACTACAATGTTCGGAGATGCTAAATCAGATCGAATTGAACCTGATGTATTTAAATTTCAAGAATCCAATAAAGCGAAATGTGTGGGGTTCATTTTTGACAACAAACTTTGGTTTGCAGTGACCTATGACACAGGGAATACGACCAATAATCGTGTTTATCAATTTGATTTTGTAAGGCGTGGTAAGAGTAGAAAAATAGGCTCATGGGTACCATTTACAGGAATCAATGCCGACGCTTTCACGGTGTTTAATGACAAGCTTTATTTTGGATCAGCAGATTCAGATGGTTTTGTACACCAGCTACTAGACGGCACCTATACCGATAATGGTAGTGCTATCAATAGCTATTACCAAACAAAAGAATTTGATAGTGGTGAGATTCTTAGGCACTACCAAAAAGATTACAGGAAAGCTGAATTTACCGTTGAAACATTAGGCGATTGGTTAATGCAGGTAGCTTTCATTCTCGATTCTGACAAGGGTGGAGGTAATACTCAGACTATAGATTTAAACCCTGGTGGGTCTTTATGGGATTCTATGGTTTGGGGGCAAGATGATTGGGGTGGAGGTCAAGATAGGATTGACGCTCCCATCACGCTTTTTGGTTCAGGCAAAAGAATTTCCTTCAAATTTTCTAATTTGAACACAGCAGGAAATGGATTTTCAGTGGTTAGGGGCAATGCATATTTTAACCGTAGAGGATTGAGACTATGACACAGCAAAATCCCCTAAACCAAGGGGTTCCTGATGAATTTGAATTGATGCGTAGGCGATTAAGAAGACGCGGCGCGGTTCAAGGTCAAGAACAGCAGCGTGATCTTTCCAGGCAATTTGCAGCTTTAGGTACAGCCCCGAGTGGAGCAGCCATCAAAGCTAGACAGCAGGCAGCTCAAGCCCAGGAGCGAATCACTTCTGAAGGGCTTCAGGATGTAAATATTCTCGAAGCTCAAACGAGAAGAGGTGAAAGAGAAAACCTTGCTCAAAGGGAATTACAAAAAGAGTTACAACAAAGGCAATTGGGATTTCAAGAGCGTGAGGGTCTTGCGCAACGTGAATTGCAGCGTGATTTACAAGAGGCTCAGATAGCCGGCCAATTCGAACTGGCTCAGCTTTCAGCTACTACCGACCTTGAAAAAGCGCGTATGGCCGGTGCGACTCAAATTGAACTCCAGGAAATGCAAAATGAAACCCTGCTCAAAGAGCGTCAGCTTGTGGAAGCAGGAACCGACCGACGATTAGCCAAACAATTGGCTTCCAGTCGTGAGATGTTTGATATCGAACAAGCGTTTAGAGAAGAGCAAAGCTCGATTCAAGAAGATCTTGCTGAACGTGGTATGTCGATACAAGAGCAAGAATTTAAAATTAACCAAACCATAACTGCTCTAAATTCCATTGATGTTTTAATCGGAGCTGGATTCGGACAAGGGGAAATTGGAGCAATCATAGCGGCGTTAGAATTACCCTTTCAAGACAAATTGGGTAGTGTTTTAGAAAGAAAATTCGCTGGTGACATAGCGGCTAGACAAGAATTGATAAGACAAGGTACCCAAGCAGGTCTTCAACAAGCAGAAGCTCAAAGAATCGACCCAGGCACTTTTAGGAGGTAATCATGGCATTGTTACCTGTTCAAAGAAAACAAAAACAAACTGTTCAACAAGGCAGCCAAGGTGGGACTAGATTAGGTCAAGGATTAGGGGCTGCGTTAGGAGCCGTTGCCGGTGGAATTGCCGGCGGCGGGCCAGGTGGAGCCTTGCAAGGGGCTGCGACCGGTGCTTCTCTAGGTGGTATGGCAGGTGGAGCAATAGCGCCGCCCAAAGCTAGCAGCGTTGAAACCCAAGAATTCGGTGGACTTTCCACTGTTC
The DNA here is from genome assembly GCA_002690445.1 of Candidatus Pacearchaeota archaeon. The sequence goes on along the minus strand of NZER01000267.1, from coordinate 17,857 downwards.
AGGTAGCGCAGAACTCTCAAGCTATACTTGATGGTCTTAGATCACTAGAACAATTTCCTGATCTGCAAGCTGAGTATGCACAGCCATTGACTCAGGCTTATATGGCTTCGATGGTCGATTTGAAACGTAGGAGCGTATAATGGCAATACTTCAGGTCAACCCGAGGCGTCAACAGCAGCAGCAGGTACAGCAGCCTAGAGTTAGTGCTTTAGATAAAAATCTTGATCGACTTCTTAAGGGTCTAACGATTGCAAATCAAGGCTATGGTATTGCTGTTAACATGCAACGCATCGAGCAAATAAAAGCAGATCAAGCGAGACAACCCACACCCGAACAAGCTCAACAGCAGATACAGCAAGGTTTATCCTTAGGGCAACAGCAAATAAAAACTGAGCAAGCCACAACCGGCTTAAGAAAGGCTCAAATGGAGCGTGAAAAAATCATGACTCCATCAGCTGAACAGGCAGCTCAGACATTTAAGCTAGCTAAGCAGCAAAAGCAATTAGATATCCAAGAACAAAACGCAAGAATTAAAAAATTACAATCAGAAATAGCTAGCCCTAAGAAAACTGTAGACCTCCGAAAAGAATGGAAAGCTGATCCAACTACAAAGACCACACAAGCTGGAAAAGTGGCAATCGACAAAATTAGATCAGCAGCCATTGGCGATCCTACACCAGCAAAGGATCATGCTATGATTTTCAACTATATGAAAACAATAGATCCTGGCTCAACAGTAAGAGAAGGTGAATTTGCAACTATAGAGCAAGCTGGTGGTGTTGTTGATCGCTTCACAATTGGGCTATTTAACAAAACCCTTGAGGGGGAAATGTTAACCCCGACCCAGCGTCAGCAGTTTTTGGATGTCTCTGAAAACCTATGGCAGCAACAAGTCAAGGCTCAGCAGCAATTAAACTCCGAATACACGCGATTAGCTAATGAGCAGGGGATACCACCAAATCAAGTGGTCTTAGATTTAGGTTTGCAAGGTGGACAGCAACAGCAGCAACAGCCACAATTTTCACCAGAAGAAATAAAAGCTGTGATGGACGCAACAGGTGAAAGTCGAGGTGAGGCTATACTAAGACTAAAATCAGCTTTAGGGCAATAAAATGACACAGTCTATAAGACAGGATTTAATACAAAGAGCTATTGGTTCACAGCAGCAACCACAAGCTCAACCAATAGATGACGAATCGGTAGTCGCTCCACAAGCGATTAGAAATGATTTGGTACAGCAGGCTATTGCACAGCCTAGATCTCAAGTCACCATGAAACAGCGCGCTATGATAGGCCTTATAAAAGAGGATCCTGAATTACAAAAAAGGTTTCTTGATCGTCAAGGTTTTGAAACTAGGATTCAAGATGGTGTGGTTCAAGTTAAGCAAGGTAAACAATTTGTACCTGCAAATCCCGAGGGATTTGATCTAGGGGATATAGTTGAATACCTCCCTGAAGTGGTAGAAGGTGTAGCCGGTGCGGTTGCGACTGGCACTAAAGTTATGGGTGCTTTAGGGGCTCCGGTTACTGGTGGAGCTTCTATACCAGCTGCTATGGGGATCGGTGGAGCCGTTACTGGGGCAGTTGAAACAGGCAAGCAAGCTTTAGCAGCAGGTTTAGGTCTACGTGAGGATATTGATCCTGGAAGGATCGCAAGACAAACCGCTATAGGCGCTGCTGTACCGGGAATTGTAGGTGGAGCTGGCTCTGCATTTAAATCTGCAAAACGAGGTCTAGGTAGAGCTATTTTTGGTGAAGTAGCTGAAGAGGCTGTTGATGTAGCTGGAATCAAAGCAGCTGGTAAAGCAATAGGTGCAAAGCCTACACCTGGTATGCTTACCACAGATCCTGGTATTCGAATGACTGAATCAGTTTTATCCAAACAAACTTTAGGGGTCGGTGGGGCATTTTTAAGAAAACAGCAAAAAGTAAATGAAGCAGCAGCGATCCGAACAGCAGAAGAAATCCTAGAATCAAAATCAGCTCGAAGTGCCTTTGAAGTGGGTGAGGCTTTCAAAGAAAAAGTCATGAAATCCATCGGCAAAAAACTTAAGCCAGCAGAGGATTTGTATTCTGAAGTAGCCGAGCGAATCCCTAATATAAAAGCAGATAAAACAAAAATTGAATTTGCACTTGATAACATGCAGCAGAAATTTAAGTTTTCAGATCAAGCTTTAAATTTTATCGAAAACACTCGCAACAAATTAGACCAACTTGTAAGCGTAGAGGATTTGAAGCTTTTCCGAACATCGATCATCGATGATATCCCTCGGGACGCTCCCAAAAACATGAAATTGTTAGCTGATGAATTGTATGATGCTGCAACAAGAGCAAGGTCTGATAGCTTTACGAAAGGTGTTAGAAATCTTAAGGGTCAATTTCAAAAAGCTGAAGCACAAAGTTTGCTTGGTAAAATTAAAGAAGCAGATCAAATCTATCGAGAAACTGCCAAAGATGTTCAAAAAGCACTTCTCAAACCTGGTGCGCAAATCAAAAAAGGGGTCAAACGAGAAGCAGCAGAAGCACTTGAAAAAGTTGTTCCTGAAAAACGGCTTCAGCGATTCCTGCCAGGGCAAGACGTACAAAGAGCGGCGGCTCTCGAAAGATTATCGAAAGAGGGGTTTGATGAATTGGCAAGCTCTCGAATAGCTGAAATAGCTGATAAAAGCGTATCGGCTGCACGAGGCCGGTTTGGTGCTTTGAATCCTCAGGCTGTAGCCAGGGAAATCGATAAATTATCCCCTGAAATAGCCACAAAGATGTTTGGAAAAGATGGGGTCGCAAAAGCTAAAGCTTTACAAAAATTCTACAGAGCAATTCCTGGTGATATTAACCCAAGTGGAACTGCAACAACCTTAGATATACTAGCTTTTCCATTTAGGCAAGTTTCAAGTGCTTCTCTTAGTGCTGTTAACGCATTCCTAAGATTCAAAGGTGATGTAACAAAAGCTCCGCTATTTACTGGCATTAGTGCAATGATCGATCAATCAGGAAAAGAAGGAAAATAATATATGGCTGCTCCTAGTGTTACCTATACATTTTCAAACTCGACTACAGCAGATGCTACCGAGGTTAATCAAAATTTTACCGATATTATCAATGCTTTAACCGATGGTACTGAAGACCTTACCATAAGTGCACTTACTTGTAACGGAGCCGTGTCATTTAACGGCAATGTGACTCTAGGAAATGCTACAGGTGATGATATTACCCTTACGGGTCGCATTGCTTCGAATCTTGATCCTAAAACAGCAGCTAACAATACAATTGGTGATGCTACCCAAACCTGGAGGGCTCTATACCTCGATAATGGGGCTACTGATGGTGGAGCGGTCTATTTCGATGCCTCTAGCACAAAATTCTTAAAAGCTAATGCAGCAGGTACAGATCTTTCAATGGGAGGGTTCACACACCTAGATTTAGTAGTAGGTCATTCCATTAAACATTTTGGAAGGTACCTGGAAGCAAAATCAGCAAACTATACTATCACTGACACTGATGGGGTTTCAGTCATTAATATGACTACAGGAGCTTCAGATCGGACTGTAACTCTACCAACTGCAAGTGCGAATACCTATAGAATAATCACTCTTAAGAAAGTCGATAGTGGAGCAGGTAGAGCGCTTTTGGCTGAAGAGGGTACAGATGCTATTGATGGGTTCAGCACTATTGTTGTTCCCTTGCGATATGATTACGTTACTGTTCAATCTAATGGCACAACATGGCACATAATTGACAGGAAAGCTTTTTCGGCTTGGACAACATACACACCTGGAACTAACGGTTTAGGTACCATAGGTTCAGTAGCGATTGAATATAGAAGAAATGGTAATTCTTTAGATATACGAGGCTATTTCACTACAGGGATAATAACAGCTGCAGAAGCTAGGATGGACACACCTTTGAGCACAACTTTAGGTGGTAATTCAGGGATAACCTCTACAACTGTTTGTGGCTCATGGTATCGAAATCAAGTCTTAACAACAGCTAATGTGCATACTGTTTTAGCTACAAGAGGCGATACCTACGTTAATTTTTCAAGGAATGATGGGTCAACTAATCAGCTTACACCGCAAAACGGCAATGCTGTATTTGGGAATTCAGAAAGAACAGTGTTTTTTATTCGAGCAGTGCCTATTCAAGAATGGACAGACGTAGCTTAATAGTATTAAATAAAACTTTCCATCAATCACTTTTGGAAACTACTTTATATGTACTACCCAATCTTAGTTGTTGCTCAAACTTTCATCATATTTTTTCTCTGTTATCGAAATATAAAACTTACTCAAAAAAATAATTCCCTCCTTAGACAATTTGAAGACCTTAAAAGTAGCTACGATCAGTTAAAAGACAAAATATCAAAACGAGGTAACGAGGTTAGCCTAGATGAATTTCTGTCTGATCTGAACCAATATGGCTATAGCTACACTCGAATTGATCCAAAAAATATGTTCTATCGCAATCCCAGGGGGGAGTAATGAGAATCCTAATTACTGGGATAACAGGCACTATGGGCCGTGAAATCCTTAATCTTATATTGTCCGAACCAGCTAGAGATATAAGGGTTCTAGGCATTTCAAGGGACGAACAAAAACAAAGAAGTTTGCCTATATACGATCGTTTTCAATATAGCTTATGCGACATTAGAAACAAAGAATCCCTTAGAAGAATTTGTGTTAGTGGTGATGTACATCATATCATTCATTTAGCAGCTCTTAAGTGCGTCGATACAATTGAGAGTAATGTCTATGAAGCAATCCAAACCAATGTAATAGGAACACAGAACGTTTGCGACGTGGCATCTGAAATTGGTGCTAGCGTGGTATTAGCCAGTACTGACAAGGCTTGTTATCCAATCAACGCATATGGAAATACCAAGGCATTAGCTGAGAAAATAGTCTTATCAGCAAATGGTGTGGTTTGCAGGTACGGCAATATTATTGGTTCTAGGGGCTCATTTGTTAATCAAATCATAAACAATCTATTAAACAACAAAGAAATTCCTATTACCAATAACAATATGACTCGCTTTTGGCTTAAACCTAGAGAAGTAGCTGAGTTTATTCTTAATGGGACTAAACTTGATAGTGATCTGTATATCAAAGAATCGTTTTCCTGTCATGTGACTAGTATTGTGACCAGTTTAGCTGAGCTTCTTAAAGTTAAAGATTATTCAATGAAAGAGGTAGGAATAAGGCCAGGGGAAAAGATTCATGAAACCCTGAGAACACATGAAGAGGGTGGTCTAATTACAAGCGCTATGAAGCTGTGCACCGAAGATGTTCTCAAAGACTTTTTAATGGATTGGGTAAAATGAAAGTAGGTATTGTCGGATCAGATGGGAATATGGGGCGTAGGTATGCTGCTATTTGCAATCATTTCCAAGTGGAGTACGCAGGCTATGATATAGCAAACGGTTATCAGTCTGTTTATAATTTCATCGAAAAGGCTAATTTAACTCACGTAATCATAGCAAGCCCTACTGATTATCATATGACTCACATATCAATGGCTATGAACCATCCGGCGAAAATTCTGTGTGAAAAACCCTTTTTTAAAGATGAATACAATAAGAACCTTACTGAGCTTCAAAAATACATAAATAGCAAAAATCTCTTTATGGTCAATCAGTACGCTTATTATATGAACCTAAAAGAGCTTTCACTTGATAACGCATCGACCAGATACAATTTCTACAATAGCGGTAATGACGGTATTGGCTGGGATTGCATACAATTGATTTACCTTGCCCAGAATAAGACTAAAATAAAACTCTCTCATAAATCACCGTTTTGGGATGTATCAATTAACGGCTTAACCCTAAATAAGCAGCTCATCGATAATTGTTATGTAGATATGGTCGAAGACTTTCTTTTCCATACCTACGACAAGCTATGGGGCATTAACAAAATCATCCAAGCTCATGAGGATGTGATTGCGTATGAAAAAAAACAAAGTGCTGATAGGGATTCAGGCTCGGAGTACAAGCGAGAGATTTCCAAATAAATCCAATATGCCTTTTGGTCGCAATAGTGTGACTGGAAATGTGATAGCTCAAGCCCTGAGAGTCGCTCCGTGGCTTTCGAAATTTGTGGACCTCCATATATGCCTCCTAGTACCATATGACGACGAGTTAAAACAAAATAAGAAAATAGCGGTAATAGAGGGCGATGAATCGGATGTACTTTCCAGGTATATTGAAGCACATAATCGGTACAAGCCAGACTATGTAGTCAGGATTACCGGCGATTGTCCTTGGATCACTAGCCATATTATTAGCAAGATTGTGAGAGCTGGTATTATCCGAGGATCAGACTATACTAGCAATGTGCTAATCCGTACATTCATGGAGGGGCTTGACTGCGAAATGCTCAGCAACAGGCTCTTGTTATGGCTGCATGATAATGCATCGACTCCTTTCGAACGTGAGCATGTGACCATAAAATTTCTAAAAGACTTAGCTAGCAATCATAAACCTGATTTCAAAATTCACACTGTTCTAGCTGAATATGATTACTCTCAAATGAAAACCTCGATTGATACCAAAGATGAGTATTTAGACGCTCTCAAAAACCTACAGGAACTGGAAAACAAAAAAAAGCAAGCCATTGAAATAGGGACATTTTCAAATTGAAAATCGAAAGTATTGAAGCGAATAAAAGAGCAAGCCAATCTATTGCTCATGGTGCCCTAACGAACAGTAAGCGTCCTAGCTGTTTTGTAAAAGGGGTTTACCCTACCCATATCAAATCGGGCTCTAAATGCTATCTTACGGACGTTGATGGTAACAAGTACATTGACTACATATGCGGCCTTGGGACTAATCTTTTCGGCTATTCCAATAATGAGATAAGGCAATCAGTTAGAAGTGCCCTCGAGGAGGGGGGAGTCGTATACTCCCTGAGCTCCATTGACGAGGTTAACTATGCCGAAACCTTAAAATCAACTTTCCCTTTCTTAGAAAGGGTGCGGTTTTTAAAGGACGGGTCTAGTGGATGTACAGCAGCAATCAAAATGGCCAGGGCTTTCACAGGTCGCAAATACGTGATGAGTGAGGGATATCATGGATGGCATGATGATTTTGTTCAGCTAACAAAGCCTGCAAAAGGGGTGATCAAAGATACTTTCACGGTTAATCTGAATGACGATGTAAATGAGAGATTTCTGGAAAATGTAGCTGCCGTGATAGTGGAGCCAGTGATCCTCGATGCCTCCACAAAGAGGCAGGTTTGGCTGCAAAAACTTAGAGAAAAATGCACCAAATCAGGCACCGTTCTGATCTATGATGAAACCATCACAGCCTTTAGATTTCCACAATATTGCGTAGCAAGACATTACAATGTGCTCCCTGATCTATGGATTGCGGGTAAGGCTTTAGCTGGCGGATTTCCTATTTCAGTAATAGGAGGTAAGCAGGATGTCATGGAGTCAGATTATTTTGTGAGTTCCACTTGGGCCGGGGATCGTGTGTCTATCGCTGCAGGTATGGCAGCTAACAGGTTAATCCATACCGATTTTTATAACCCCGAAAATTTGTGGCTCTATGGATCGGAATTTTGCGAAAAGTTTAATCAATTATCAGAAAATGTTAAAATAAGCGGTTATCCAACAAGAGGTGTCTTTGACTATAAATCAAAGCATTTCAAGCCGTTATTTATGCAAGAAATGGCATTATCTGGTGTGCTTATAGGGCCGACTTGGTTTTATAATATTTTCCTTCACCAAGAATTGGATAATGTTTTAGATATTGCAAAAACAGTAATCAAAAAAATTGAAAATGGAACGGTGAGGCTTAAAGGGATACCACCGGTGAGCCCATTTGCAGAAAGGGTACGTAATGCTGATAAAAACTAAAATTGTTTCACCTGATTCAAAAAAAGAAAATCAGATAGAAGTAGAAGCTTTGATAAACACCGCTCACATCTCTTTAGTTGTCCCAACGGCAATTAAGGGACAAATTATAGTAATTATGCAGGATGGTAAAAAACATACCCTAGTAGCTGACTACGAAGCTTTGATAGGTAGATCATGATTAGTTACAAGAAATACCACCCTATTAGTTTAGATCATTTTATTCCAAGCGAAGCTCTGAAATGGAGGAACAATCCTGAAATCTGGAAATGGTGTAGGCAATACACACTAATTTCAGCTAGGGACCAACAGAAATGGTTAGAAAAAATAGAGGACGATCCTAGCATTAAAATGTTCAGTATTTCTAATCAGGTTCAAATCATTGGTGTGGCCGGTTTCACTTCCATTGATAGGCATAATCGAAATGCAGAATTTAGCCTCTATATCGAACCCAACAGTCAGAACAAAGGGTATGGAGCAAAAGCTTTGAAAACCCTTATCAATCACGGCTTTTATGATTGGGGTTTTGAAAGGATTTGGGGCGAAACATATCAGGATAACCCAGCTATTAATATGTTTGCTCGAATCGGAATGAAGACAGAAGGTCTGCTTAGAAATACTTATTTCCGAGAAGGTCGATTTATAAATTCATATATGGTCTCAATCTTAAGGGAGGAGTGGCAGTGATGGGTATTGAAGTAGCTTTGATAGTATTTTCTCTTATGATAAATGTCCTTTGTTTTGTTTATATCACTAAATGTAGTGCTACGCTTGAAACTGTCTTTGAAATGCTCGCTCACAAAAAGAGTACTGAAAATCATTTGAAAATGTATGATACCCCTAAAAGGTTTAGGGCTAGAACATATGAAAAGAGGGAGCAATCAAATGAGTAATGAAAAAGGGATTAAGGAACTTAAGGAAGTTATTATAGGCGGTTTTTCTTTAACCAGTATTTTTATAAGGCATCTAAAAGATGGTTTTGATCCTACCGATCCCATTAAAATATTTCTAGCAATTCAATCAGACCCAGCTTTTAAAGATGCGATTGATGGCATCAACAAAGTGCCCAGTGAAATTGCAGATGTGGATTTGAAAGAAGGTTTTGAACTGGGTGTTTTGATGCTTAATGAAGGAAAGAAGCTTGTATTAGGCATACTAGGCAAGTGATCTATTCAGCGTAAATCATCTTATCATTTGCAGCCATCTGTCTAACGAGCATTTTTACCACTTTTTTCAAATGCTCAATCTCACCCTTCATTTTTGTTATTTCGTCCATAAACAAAACCCTTCAATCATGCGTTAGATTAAAGGGCTTAAACTATTCTTTATGAGATGTCTAGTCGAAACTAGGAGTTATGCATTAAATATTGAACTATTTTTAAATGAATGTAAATAAGGATTGGAAAAAGTCTGATCGATATTTAACCGGTCTAACGCGTACAAAAGCATTATCGCTCATTGCATCCCTAATAGATTTAGTTCTACTACCTCCACCAGCAGCTTCAATAATCTGAAAATTATTGATGCATAAAGCAACATGTTTAATTTCAAGTGAGCTCGCTCCATAAAAAACTAGAGAACCAGCTTGAATTTTCTCAAGGTAAGGCTTGCTAGAAAAATGATTATAAAGCCCTTGAGAGGTTTGGTCTCCTTTTGGATCAAGTCCAACACTCGTTAGAACCTCTTGAATAAATCCTGAGCAATCCCAGCCAGACAGGGGATTAGAGCCGCCCCAACTATAGGGAGAGCCCACAAAAGATTTTGCGTATTCAATCATGCTTTCGATTTGATTCATGTTAAAATCCTTCATACATACATTTTTAAAGGACGGGACTATGAAAGTATACTTTGGATTTTTGCTTTTAATGGCATGGACAGTATTTGGCTACGAAAATCCACACCAGCCGACTCTCATCGGAGGTCAAATCGCCCAGAAAGATGATTTCCCGGAATTGATTTATATTTCATCAGGCCGATCACGTTGCAGCGCGGCCATTGTATCAAGCCGCGTTATATTAACGGCTGCGCATTGCATCGAGAATGAGGGTGAAATTTTCCCAGCAGACTTTGTGGTGAATCAGCAGGCATTTCGAGCTAAATGCACCCATCACCCAGACTATGCCAGCAAGTACAGCTTTGATTTCGCTCTATGCAAAACCAAAAAAGATATTGATGTGAAACCAGCTAGCATAGGCAGTGAGCCAGTAAGCATAGGCCAACAAATAACGCTAACTGGCTTCGGTTGTACTCAGCCACGCCGCCCGGATGGCAGTCAAGACCCGGGAGGGAATGATGGTAAGCTCCGTTATGGCCTTTCTCCTGTTGTTCGTTTGCCTGAAAATAGCCCAGCTGGTGGGTATCAGTATTTTTATACTGAAAGTAACACCGCGCTTTGCTTTGGTGATTCGGGCTCGGCTGCTATGGAAAAAATACTTAACCCTAAAACGGATCCTCATATCATAGTTGGGACCAATAGCAGGGGCAACATAAGAACTTTGTCGTTATTGTCGAGCACCTTCCTACCTGGTTTCCAAAATTGGGGTAAAGCATGGGCTATTGCGAATCAAGTGGATATTTGCGGATTAACCAAGGACTGTGAAAGTAAACCTGAACCTAAATGTTCCAGGGAAAAACAAAAAATAAAAGAATGGCAAAAAAGACTTGAACAATGTCAGCAATCAAATGCTGAGACCACCGACGATATAATTGAGCTTTAGTATTGATGACGATGTAATTTTTTTGCATGATACAAAAGTTAATTTACAGGATTGCCGAACAATTTTGTAAAGGACATCCTTGGGGCGAGTTATTTATCATCAATGGTTTTAGGTTTCGCGATCGATTTCCATGAATTTAAGGTTCATAAAGAAAGCCCCTTGGTTGTTTTTTAAGATGATTGAATCATTTCTGCCAATTTACTATTCGATTCCACCAGCTTTGTAATAGCATTAATTTTTGCAATTGCTAACGTATCGTTTTTAATCTCGTCCTCTTTAAGATATTTGTCTTTTGGAATTTTTTTGCCAGCATTGGGAAACTTGTAATCAGCAGGCTTATGTTTATAGTATCTTGTTCGAAATGAAGGATCATAGAACCCGAAAAGGTCTTGCAAATTACCCCTAGGATTTACCTCCAAAAACCCTTTTATGTCTTGCTCGATGGCTTGCCATTCGTCAATATGAGCTACTTCCATTTGATACCTCATGTTTTTGTTGAATTTGGAATAAATTACCATATTTTTTGAAGTTACAGAAGGGTACATAATGAGCAGAATCATACCTCAAACGATTAGAGTTACCGATCCAAGCTTCGCTAAACTGTTTAAAGAAAACGTTGAAAGAATGGGAGCTCCTATGCCCGATAGTCTGTTCAAAAGCCTGACGATGGGTATAGGTACCATTGTAAGTTTGGCTGCTTTTGTTGAAAAATATCCTGGCTTAACTTTTCAGCAGATTGTCGCAAGAGGAGCTTTAGGCTTAGGCAAGTCCACCTTAGCTGGTATTGTAGCCGAGCTGGGAGGTATCATTCTGGCTATCACAGCAGCTTTTTACGTAGGTATTTTGATGGGAGCATTGATTATGGCGGGTTATCAGTACGTAAAAATGAAAAGGCTTATTAATGCAAATCGAGATATAATCGAACTTTCTTTTTTATTTACTGGCTCGGACGGTCAAAATTTGCGTCAACTGCATATGAAAAAGTATTTTAATCGATATCAAAAGGTGAGATCACAGGTGGAATATGCAATGGCTTAGAATTTTAGAAGCAGTTTATATTGCCCTTTATCCTTTCGTCATGTATCAATGCAGTACAACAAAGGAGTGGGTTTTGTATACAATTTTTTTGTTGGGTATTATTAGTCACCGAGTTCAAGTAAAATCCAAAAATGAAAACTCTCTCAAACAATGGGGAACCTAATCATCTAGCTATCTCGATTAAGGTTTTTGAGGGAGTTTTCACTAATTTTAGCGTTCAAAATACTACCTCCAATTTCCGAAAATTAGTCAGGCTTGAAAAGCTTGCAAATACTGGGTTTGTGCCTAACTCTCAAATGCTGATTTGAGTGTTCAAAATACAGGTGTTATTTGAACATTTTGAAATAGCATGAACGACATATAACCTTACCATCATTGGTCTCCGGTCTCCACACTGTTCGCAAACTAAGGATTTTATCTTTATGTTTTTGACCAAAAGTTAGGTAGAATTCCATTTACACCTCAATCGGACAATCATAACCCATTGGCAAAACCCAAATCCAATATAGATTAGCGTCATCGATGAGCCTACTTTGTTTGGGGTAAACTTCTAAAGCAGTCCTTTCTTCTCCAAAAATTTCATTTTTAATCCTTTGTATGACAGACCAATTATGTACAGGAGCTTCATCATTTCTTCTAATCATAGCATGCTGTACTAGTCCCCACTCAGACTGCTTTTCAAAAACCTGTACTATGAAAATATTGTTTTTCCATATACGATCAGGAAAAAGGGCTCCGTTGTAGGATCCATTCATAGCATCTTTAGCTTTTTCGCTTTCAGTTATATCCTCAAACTGATTCCATCCGAGTTTCATTAGATCGCGACCGGCTTTTTTCGAGAGTCTTCTCATTGCCCTATTTCTACTCAATCAATCATCCTTTCATTCATTTCGCTAATCACCGAAGAAATGTTTTCAACAGCCAAACGAAGTTTAATGGATTGATACATTTGCGCTAAAAAATAGATTATGGTTAAGAAAACACCTAACCTAAAATATATCATTCGTTATGATCCTCTTCGGTAGCTTGCACAGTGATTTCATCTTGGATCTCTTTAGGAGCCAAATAGTCAAGCTCTTGTGACTCGCCTATTTCGATTTTATCCTCAAGCTCTTGAACAGTGGCCATATCAGGACTTTTAGGTAGCATTTTAAATAATCGTCTAATTGGAGTTTTCCTAGCCATTTCATCATATGAATTTTTCCATGAGGGTGAATTCTTGTTGCCTGCTTCCCTCGCTTTATCGATATCCTGTCTATTCAAAACCCTAAACTTTGTTCGACCATCCACGTACCTAGCAACGGCATATGATGCTATTATCATGCCCCTGTCTTCTGTACCGGTATAGGGCTTGTGGGTAAGGATCGGATTTAAGCCTAGTTCATAATTGAATTCATCTTTCTCATAAACCACATGAGCGTCGATAGTGACCTTTCCAGAACGTTCAGCTAGGTCTATCATACCCTGATAGCCAGTGATTAATTGAACCTCATTTTTAAATGGAACTAGATAGGCATGGCCCAAACCTGAACCTATTTCTAATCCAAGGCTTGAAGCTTGCAGAATAGCCCCGAAAAAACTAGCTCTTGAACATTCAGCTAATTTAGGATTTTTCCTAACTTCAGTCATGATGATTCTGGTAATACGAGTAGCATTTAAGTGCTTTGGTAGTGCATCTCTTATCTGCCCACTATAGTTTTGAATCTCTTGTATTAGTGTGTTGGTGTGTACGCTTACTGCTGGTTTTGGTGATGGTTTGTAGTTCATTTTAACTCCTAAATTGCATTTGGCTAAAGCCGTTTTTAGTAATATTTATTCTTAACCCACTCAGGCAGACCTATTTTTTGAATTCCCTGATAATATCCTCTCCACTCGCCTGTCTCAATGCATTCTTTGAGAGTTTCGAAAGCATATTTCCAGTCGCGTCTGCCCGCTTCTAGCAGCTCCTCATCAGCTTCTTTTATGATGATATGTGGGCATGGAGTTCCGGTGCTAACAAAGATCCAACCCCACCGATTGACTGGAAATCCTGCTGCATTCATAACATTCATATGGTGAGCGGCCGAGAAGTGATAGCCATTATTGAAAATAATTTTCTCTAAAGCCTCATCGTCCATTCCTTTGGAATTGCTTTTCACATCCCACACAGACCGATCCTCTGGACACCACAAATCTTCCCTGGATTTTAGTTTGATGCCATCTATTTCAGCATAAAAACTAACTTCGGCCTTAGCTGATGATAGTATCCCTTTTAGGGGTTCATGCTCTTCCATTTCCGAATTTAGATTTAAAGCAAATTCACCATCTGAATATTTAACGGCCTTTTTTCCGGCTTCTTCTGCTTGTTTTTTTAACTCTGTCCATTTAGCTCTACCAGGATTTTTTGACAAGCTACCCCAATCCTCGGGCTGTATCATATACTGATCGTCCATTAAATGGCGTTCTAGCATATAGGTATGGATATACGTTCCAAGCACTTGAGCTTTAGATTCTTTGGATTTAGCTTTTAAAGCATATTTATAGTCTTTTGCTGAAAGCAAAATTTTCTTTAGAGAGCTGCTGCCAATAGCTTCATTATTTAGGTAATCGGCCATGGGCTCATTTTCAATCATAGACTATCCTCATAGAATTCATCATATTTCTTCTCTTCATAACAAGCATTGCAAAGCATTTCATCACAACCGTGTGTTTTGTAGTCTGAGACTACATGGCCTTGATTCAAAGGGAACTCCTCATAGCACTGCACGCACTGGAAGTGGTTTGGTTTCATGCTGGCTCCTTTAATTTAATATTATGTTTTTTCGCCTTACGACGAGTGTATTGATCGATTACATCCCACATTTTTTCAGTGTGTCTTTTATTTTCCAAAAGACATATGTACCTAAAGTTTTCATAGATATATTTAGGTATTGCTACCGTTGTTCTTTCTTTTTTATCCATATTATTTCCTTGCAAAAGATAAATAAACAAACTCGATAAAAAATATATATACATTTAATGGAAGCAAGTATACTATTATTTTCGCTGACTGATGAAATAAAAATTTTTATTAAATATTTGTTCAAATAATAATCAGGTGAGGTTCTTAATCAGTGTTTATGTATCACAATGACATACCTAATATTGGAAAAGGCAATTTCTATTCAAAGAACTGGAAAGGCTCTAAAGCTAATTCAGCTGATGAAATTGCAAAGCTGGTTTCCACCTACACTAATAGCCCTTGCTTGTGGGGATATGGCATTCGCAATAAAAAAAACTTTGTAAGAGCCGACTGGCTAGGACTTGATTTTGATGAGGGTATGAGCCTCAAGGATGCATTGTTTGAATTCGAACCGTTTTTGCATGTAATAGGCACCACTAAATCCCATCAAATTGAGAAAGGTGGTAAAACTTGTGATCGATTCAGAGTATTTCTTAAATTCTGCTCACCATGCAATTATGCAAGAGATTACGAGCACACCGTAAAATGCTGGGTAAGTGAAAAAAGAGCAGACAAGGCTTGTGTGGATGCTGCTCGGTACTTCTGGCCTTGCAAGGAGATCGTCAGAGTAAAACCATATGGTGATTTAATTGGTGTTTTTAAAGCTCCTGAAATCCCACCTAAAGCTAGACAAAATTTTGCTAAAAAAAGAAAAGCGTATGAAACCCATCATAAAAATAATGGCACTTATCCCTCATGGATCGATGGCAAGTTAGAGGGTGGTTGTGCAATAGGCATGCGCAATAAGACCACATACATGATTGCAGCTGAGCTTTCCAAATTAGGATTTAGTAAAGATAAGATTGTGGATATGATAGAACAATCCTCAATTCCAGCATGCGGTAATGATGATTTTTCAAAAGGTGAAATCGAAAGAACGGTTTTAAGTGCAATGAGGAGGTAGTGGGTACCTCCTCACCATACCTCTCAATTAAGAAAGGCGAAAACTTATGTCCGATGGTATAGATGATAGCAAAACCAAAGGCAACCTAAAAGCTATAGATGGTGGTAAAAGCACACAAAATACTAAAAAAACCGATGAGGATATACCACCTATCAAATCCCTTGGGGTCAAAGAGCATTTATTAATAAGGCATTTTTTGACTGGTGAAATACAAGCCAGAATGCCGGAAATTACACCTAACAAACCTATGCCTATCGTCGCTCATAGACCTAATCTAGGATCTGATAAAAGAATCTTATGGATAAAAAATAATCTTGTAGAAGAAATCGGAATTAAAAGAGTCTTTGAAATCCTAGAAAGATACATTGGTAATCACTTTTCGAACCCTGGACAAAAAAATGATTTTAGTCTTAGTGGAAAGCAAATCCAAAATTTAGCAGTAAGGTATATAGCACGCGCCCCTGAAATTGATAAATGGCCAGCGCCAATTGGTTTTTTATCTGATAAGGGGTATTTTTTTGAAAGACATCCTTTTGATCCTCATCGAGGAGCTACCCCAGAACAATTCCCATTGCTACAAGGTTTCTTAGATCGGACTGAAAATTCTGAAGGGTTATGCCAAATCATTGGATCGATCCTAGCAGGCAAACCAATTAGAAAACTATCGCCTATTCTTTGGGGTGATAATGGTACCGGTAAATCAGCATTTTTCAGGATTTTGAAAACCCTTTTCGGAAAATATTCATGGCGGAATGTACCTCCTGATTTTGGAAAAGATAAATTTGCGAGCACTTTTGTAGCTAACACGGCAGCATGGTTTGCTGATGAAGTAGACAGCTCTCTCATTAACAGCGCAAATTTCAAAATGCTTACTGGTTCAGATTCATACTCCGTTAGAGGCATGAACAAAGATTATGTGGATGTGAAAATATTTGGCGTCTTTTTCTTAAACGCTAATACTGAGAAGCTCAATATCAATAACGAAGCAGCTATAGTCAGGGAAAGGCTGCTTTCCAACAAAGTCACTGGCACCCTTGAAATTGAAGAAAGGCTTTCAGAGGAAGAAGTCGACGCAAGAGCGGCCGACGAACTGGAATATTTTTCAGGATACTGCCTAGATGTTTTCGAAAGAAATGGCCATAGAGTTGAACAGCCTCATGAATCCAAACTCATAACAGAAGTCATAGCCGAATCAGAAAATGATATTGAGGCGATCTTTGAAAGATATCTCGAAAAGGATGTTAGCCATTCTGGCAAGAACACATCAATCATGAAAGTTGAATGGCAAGCACTATGGGAAACTATATGCCGAAACAATATTAGCTTTTCCAAATCAGTTTCCAGAAGGGAGTTCAATTCCTTTGTTGCCAGGAAAATGAAAAGAAAATCCCACATGGAAACCTTTAAGCGTGATGGTAAGAGCTTGAAAGGTGTGACAGGCCTTAAGATTAAAAAGCTCATTCAATCCGATTTAGACCGAGTTACATAAAAGGTTACCTAGAAAAGGTAACCTGAAAAAAAAAGGTAACCTGATTTTCTTAATGATATCAGTCGAGTTACCTAAAGTTACCTAGTTACCTTAAAAAAATAAAATAGGTTAAAGAGTTTTTTGAAAACCATATAGCCGTAGTAAAAATGTTCTACTTAAGAAAATCGAAAAAAAGAGGGTAACTTAGGTAACCTGGGTAACCTTGTTGATATTATTGAGTTATTTAGGTTACCTAAAATGAAAAAGTTACCTAAAAAAAGGTAACCTTGAGCAATTGATTAAAAATTAAACAACGGCTTTATAGCCGCCGGCTAGATTTACCAATCGGCCATTACATCGAGGTACTCAATCTTGATATCTTTCTGCTCATTGGTAAGGCCGGTGTTTGAATCGAAGTTCACGTAGCAATACCAATGCTCATGCACGCAGTAGCCCGATTCAGGCTCGTACCTCCATTGATTAAGGTGGGAATGGCCGGGATCCCATATCTCATCTGGCTCACCAAATAGATCTAGGACATCCTGCTTAGTCATTCCTGGGCATAGCTTACCCTCGGGACATACAAGCTTATGTGTGTCTTGTGAATCATCAGATGGACAATTAGAATGGTTAGAGAATGAAGTGACGTTTTCCTTCAGTGTCTCACCCATGGGCGACTCCTCCTCATCACTGGGTGGGGCACCACATCCTATAAGCATGGCTAATATTATTAGTTTTCGCATAATCATTTCTCCTTATAATTAGGGAGGCTTGCAAACCTCCCAAAAACATATGCTATAAGGCTTATCGATCAATACGGCCGAAAAGTTTAATGCCCATGATTACTAAGAAACCAAAAGATCCCCGATGAGATAATAGGTATGAGAATGACAACCCCT
>NZER01000266.1 GCA_002690445.1 Candidatus Pacearchaeota archaeon | reverse complement strand
GGAGTTCGAAGCCGTCGAAATCGTAGTGATGATACATTCGGTTGATTTGTTGTTGGAAATCCTCACATAGAATATTTGTTGTTGGGAAATCCGCACATAGAATATTTGTTGTTGGTCATTTTATTTGTTGTTGGCCATTTTGGGCCGTTTTTACCCACATAGAATGTTTCTTGTTGGGATTTCGCACATAGAATATTTGTTGTTGGGATTTTAATTTGTTGTTGGCCGTTTTGGGCCGTTTTCGACCACATAGAATGTTTCTTGTTGGAAATCTGCACATACAATATTTGTTGTTGGGATTTATCCACATAGAAATTTGTTGTGGGCCGTTTTGGTTTGTTGTTGGGATTTTTATTTGTTGTTGGGCCGTTTTTCGCACATAGGAATTTGTTGTTGGGAAATCCGCACATAGAATATTTGTTGTTGAGAAATCCGCACATAGAAATTTGTTGTTGGCTTTTTTATTTGTTGTGGGCCGTTTTGGTTTGTTGTGGGCCGATTTTCGCACATAGAATGTTTCTTGTTGGAAATCTGCACATACAATATTTGTTGTTGAGAAATCCGCACATAGAAATTTGTTGTTGGCTTTTTTATTTGTTGTTGGCCATTTTATTTGTTGTTGGGCCGTTTTCGACCACATACAATATTTGTTGTTGGAAATCCGCACATAGAATATTTGTTGTTGGCTTTTTTATTTGTTGTTGGCCTTTTCGACCACATACAATATTTGTTGTTGGAAATCCTCACATAGAAATTTGTTGTTGGGATTTTTATTTGTTGTTGGTCATTTTGGGCCGTTTTTACCTCCATAGAATATTTGTTGTTGGGATTTCGCACATACAATATTTGTTGTTGAAAAATCAATGATATTAGACTATTATTGTTGATGCTTTCTAGGTTGGCGGATGGAGGGGGGCCGGTTTACTTGCCTCTCTTTGTTCGCATTAAAAGAATGAACGCCTCCGACTCCGGCCCATCATCCCATATTTGACCGGACAAATATCACCGAGGCGATTAAGTACTCTATGTTCAAGCAAGTCCTTTAAAACCTGCTGTTTGTCCTCACCTATGTTGCTTACTAAAATGACTTGGATCTTAGCTTTATGCATTTCCATAAGCATTTCACTTGTGGTTCGCTTGATCCAGTCTGTTATTTTTTTGCCGTCCTCATAGCCACCTGCAAACTCGTCAATGATCACAGTGTTATAGTTGTTTAAAAAGTCGTATTGTGGAGATTGATGATCTTTATCATCCCAAGATCTTTTAATTGATTCTAAATGCTCATGATAGTTGATCAATTTTACTTTTCGGTTGTATGTCCAAATCAGCTCCCTAGCAATTCCATAGATTAGATGGGTTTTACCGACTCCATATTGGCCAAATAGATATAATCCTTTTTTGCTCTTTAAAAGGTCGTTTAAAACCAAGTTAGGTAGGTTTGAATTTTCACTATAATCAAAGTTACCCAATGTTTTATTAAGTGCTTCCTTCGGTAAGCCTAATCGCTCCAAACGGATCAACCGCTTATTAACTTCTCCACAATTTGGACATAACTTTGAAGTGATCGACCGACCATTTCCATCCGGCTTGACCATCACATAATGTAATGAATCTTTGGATTTAAGGCATTTTCCACAATGATCAATTTTTCGAGCTTTCAACGTATGATCATCATCAGTATATAGTAGATTATAGGCCTCCAAATCGTTCGATGAATCGGGAACAGTCGAAGTCTTATAGGTTTTATGAGTGGCGTTGAGTCGCAGGGATGCTTTAAACTCTTCAGTGAAAAAGGAGAAGTCAAGTCGTTCCAGTCCTCGTGTTGATTTCATACCCATTCCCCCCATTTATTTTTGTTGAGTACATTGATTCGAGCTTTGGCGATTTCAGTTTTCTTTTTGCCAAGATTAAATGGATCGTAAACTTTTTCTTCCTTTTTTGCTTCTTCGAAAACAGGAGGATTTGAAGCCGGTTTTTTTCCACTAGTAGTATCTACTATTACTTTATGTTCTTCTATATGATTAAGAGTATGATCTTCTATATGAAAAGGTTGGGTAAATTTTACCGATTCATTTGGGTAAATTTTACCTATTGAATGGGTATTTTTTACCGATTCATTTGGGTAAGTTTTACCGATCGATGGGTAAATTTTACCGGACGAGGATTCCAACGGTTTAGGGTTGTTTTGAGGATTCAATGGGTAAGATTTACCGGACGAGGATTCCAATGACTTAGGTGCATCTATTAATCGCTTAATTGATCGACCAAGCAGTTGATATTCGTTTGCAGATTTCAAACCTCGTGATCTTTTTGGTGATACTTTGAGGAGATCCGCCTTGACAAGTTTATCAATGCAATTCCTTACTGTTTTTTCTGCGATATTCAATTGGATAGATGTACTTTTAACCGTCGTTATTACTCGGCAAGTTTTCCAATCCATAATTTGGAGAAAATGCAAAAGGATCAATTTGGAATTCGGATTAATTTTGTCACCCTTATAATACATGATGTTTTTGATCGTGTTTGGCAGGTCTATCTTCATAATAAATCTTCGGCTCTGTAACTTGTCGAAGCAAGTCGGTTAATTGCTTCAATTAATTTTAAAGCAACTTGGAATTTAGGATTAAAAACATCTTGATCCAATATATAAAGGATAGTTGTTCTCGGTATACGGGATTCAAAGCTCAAATCTTGGGCTGATATATAGTGTTGAGTCATCATTTCTTTGAGAGTCATACAATTCCTTTCTTTGTATTTGTCAAAGATAACTACCTTTTTCATTATTGTCAACTTTTTTGACAGTTTTTTTGTCAAATACTTGACACACTAAAAAAGATCATGTAGGTTGATAATTGTTAAGACGATCAACCAACCAACCGAGAAAGCAAAATGAAGATTTATCATACAAGCCCCGAAAAAATCACCAAGATCAATAAGTTTCAAGGGCCTTTCGCCGGTTCACTTTTTTTCAGTGATGAAATTTATCAAATGAGTAATGTCAGCGATCATTTATATAGTATCGATGTATCTGATGATCAAATCATCGACGCATCTGATTTATATTGTGAAGAGGCCGTCGGACAAATTATTGACAAAGCTCAAAATGACTTAGATTTAATTCTTGATCAAGATGAAGCGGAGGCTTTACTCGATGCATCTGATCAAATTTGGGGATTTGATTGTGAAGGCGACAAGGGAGAATTCGATTGGTGGCTTCAAGGTCTTCAAGGTCAAGTCGCTAAAGATAAAGGTTTTATCGGATGCGAAAGCACTGATGAACAAGGCGTTGTTTATATCTTAAACTTGATCGATAAGGAGGGTCTTTTAAAATATGAGGGTCTTGTTCAATCTTAAGTAGCAATCAATCGGAATCATTACACAAGATTGTTCATCTTGACTGTCAAGATGATTCCAACAACAACCGAGGAAAGCAAAAAATGAATTATTCATTCCCTGAAATCCGACCTTCGATTGAAGATCAAATCAAAGAAGGAATCACCCAACAAATCCATAAATCAACAACTTGTCCAAGCAGAATAAATGGAGTCGATTTAAGAATTGCCGATAATTGTCAAGTTGTTCTTTTGACTCAATCTTTTGCACGTATTTATAATCTGCTTGACGCCAACCAATGCTTGGGCCTTGTTGACGATCTAAAAGCTCTTAAGTTTAATATTCATTGCATGGACGATGCTCGCAATGATTGGGATCTAATTAATTTCACTGACATTCAAGCACTGCCCGAAGTCGGAGTTGATCATTTCTTGAATCCTCTTTTTGAGCAGCTTCAACTTGCATCAATCCGAATCGAGTATAAATAAAATGACAACACGTCCGATAAGAAACGGAATTGAGGGGATGTGCCTAATCCTCCGATTTGCACGTAAAAAAGGCTTTAAAGATGTAAGTTGGCTTGTTGAACAGGCTAATATTCAAGTCGAAATTCTAAATTGCTGTGATGATAATATCGTGGCGATTGGCGAAGGCTATCAATGGTCTTCAATTCCACTTGAAACTTTAAAGCCAGTCCTCGAAATTGAGCGGATTAACGAAATAGACCTTTACCACTTCGTTAATCAAAAACTTTATCCTCTTTATCTTAAAAAGGAAGCATCCTTAAACTATGAATAATCAACTGGCAAATCAACCCCCAATTGTTGGCTTGGCTTCGAATCAACGAGCTATCATTCAACAACAACTTGACATAATTGACAGAATGTCAACAAGCCCTCAAATTTATAAAGAAAATTGTTTAAAGTTTCATTATTTTGGCCATTTATTTGGTGGAAATATCGGTGCTACTCTTGCCCATACTTGGATTATCGGGGGTAAACCCGCTCTGACAGCCGACGGCATCTGGGGGCGTGTTGTGGAGTCTGGAAATGTGTTTTTTCAATGGAAGCACACTTCGAGCGAATCAGTTACTCTATATTGTTGCCGTACTGACATTAAACTCCAAAATTCTGATGAACTTTGTGACCTCAAAATAACTTTCACTCTTGCAGATATGAAGGCCCAAGGTATCGCAAGAGGTAATCAATGGACAAAATACCCAATGAATATGCTCATGGCTCGTGCTAAAAGCTTCATGGCTCGATCATTATTCAGCGAAGTCGCCGGCGGATTATATGCAGTTGAGGAATTGAATGATTCGAGTGAAATGGAAGTAATGCAAGCACTAAATGTCCAACCATCTCCATCCAATCCACCTCAACAACGTCCTCAACTCGAATATAAACGCCCTCAACAATCACCTCAACAAGCTCCAATTAGACCTCCTTCCAATCCTCCACCGATTCCTCCTAAAGTTCAACCTCCAAAGCCAAAATTTGATCCGTCCAAATCTTTAACATCAGATGATTTAATTAGCCAATTGTCGACCGCCGGATTTAATGGCACCTTAATCATGAACAACACTCAAGCCCTTGGGAACATCTTGAACTTACTAGATAATGATGAGGATAAGGTCAAAATTGGTCGATTATGTTTTGAAGGGCCTCGACTCCTCGGGATTGTCACTCATATGGGAGTTAATGCCCTTAATTTGGGATCTATGGATTATTGGCACTCTAATAAAGAGTCAAGATTGTTAAAAACTCCTTTTGAACTGGCATGCAATCACAATTTTAATGAAGAGCCTTGGGATTATTATCGACCGTTTTTGAGTTAAATAAAATAGCGTCGTCCTCTTCGCGTGGGCGTGGATTGAAACGATTGATATTGATGGAAATAAACTAATCGCAAGGGTCGTCCTCTTTACGAGGGCGTGGATTGAAACACACACACTAGCAAGCTCAATTTAAGACATGATGTCGTCCTCTTTGCGTGGGCGTGGATTGAAACTTGATGTTTATCATGATACTATCCAAAAAAAGGATTATCATGTTAAACATCAACTCGTTAAAGTTTTTAAGTGATCGTCAAACTCTCTATATAATGATCACAGTCGCCTCCATAATATTATTGATAGCCACTTATTGCATTGGATACTATAACCAACCATCTAAAGATCAAGTTTGTTTAGACATTCGTCAAGATCGGGATCGACTTCAGGAGCGTGTTTTTGAACTCGAAAATCAACGATTAAAAGAGATAGTGGGCTTGGAAAAAAGGATCAAGTCGGTCCAGGACCAAATTTGCAGAGAGAGAATCAATAAGTTTAAGGTCGATTATAAATCTCTACGTTGCAAAATATGTAATGAGGAGCCCAAATGATCACCACATTGATTATATTTGGCACTTTGTTGAGTCCGATAGTACATCACATTAACATTGACGAATCGAATGCCATCCAAGCTACCTATGACAACAAGTTTGACATGATGTATTTGACGATCGAGGATTTTGTTGATCTAAAAAACATTGTCGAAACATCAGACTCAAGTTGTTATCAATCGAAAAAGCTCTTAGAAGCCGAATACTCGGCTCAACTGGCAGATAGTCAAATGGATTGCTTAAACCGGATCGAATCACTGACTCAATCGCTCAATAATTACAAGGCCCAAAATGAGTTGATTATCAAAAATAATGATTTGATAAAGGGGAATGCTAAAATGTGGAAGTGGATCGCTATAATTGGAGGCATTGGGGGTGGTATTGGTGGGTTTTATTTAGCTTACTGAACATATTTATAAACTATTACCCTAGCCTTATTAAAATATGGTTCTAAAGCAACAGAGCCAGCATAATCAACATGAGTTTGACCACTATAACTCGTCGAACTACTAATTAATCTTAATTCTAGGTCATGACTAGTGTTTGTCATATAAGTCGCACATTCATCCGCAACAACCCCGCCAACCGATCCCTCTGCAACGTTTCGACCGCTTGTAATATGTCCATAGGTGCCAACCCAGTTGCTTGTTGTTGTATTATACCAACCGAATTTATAAGCACCGGATACTACAGATCCGTACCAAGTAGGATAGGCTTCGAACATATATATATGTGAATCACTTGGCAGAGTCCAAGTAGTTCCATTGTATGTGATCGAAAAATTGTAAGAGCTTGCATGAGTGTGTAGAGTTGTGGAAAAAGAAAGCGGTTGATTATCGGCAAGACTAGAAACCGAGGCCGTTTCATATATATTTATACCCACATCAATACTTTTTCGTTGTGTTGTGACTAAGTAAGTCATTTTAAACTCCAATCGTCATCAATATCAATATCGATCTAGTTAAATCGGGAGCTTGTGAGACCCCTGCAGATATTAAGCGATATTGATATAGTTGACTACTATCAACAAAAAATGATTGATCATCACCACGAGACACCGAGCCGCCGGCACCTGATGAGATTGGCAAGTTTTGACCTCTTAAAACCATATCGCCGGCGGATGGGTTTTCGTAAGTCAATATGCCGTAGATATTCGAATTTGGTGAATAAATACCGACTCCGAAGGTGTCAACACCAGTATCAATTTTTTTGGTTGCTGAATTAAAGGTTGCCCAAGACTTATCCGGAGTGTCAAAAACAGTCGTTAGATAGTACACTCCGGAGGCCGCGATCGCGTTGGAGTTTGAGATTGTGCAAGTTGCAAATGGGCTTGAGTCTCTTTGTATGTAACTCATATCGGCACTCGCTTAATTATCAATGATGACAAGTCTGTATTAATTGATGTGGTACCGTTTTGAGTTGTTATTTTAACTTTTAAAGTTGCCGTTGAGCCTGTTGCGACTGTTATATTGGCATGGGCCGCATCAACTCCAACTTTGTTAAGTTGGGCACTTGATCCGATATTACCGATCAATGTAGAGTCCACTTCGAGCCTTGCATTAATATTATTAGCCACATTGTTCGAATTATTGACCCCTACGACCGCTGAGATCATATAATGACCAGAGCTAAATATTAAATTATCAGAATTTTGAGTCAAAGTTATATTGCTGTATAATGGCGTTGTAATTGTCAGATAATCATTGAGAGATGTATTGCCAATAAAACTCAATTTTGAATGGTAGAGCTGTGCATTAACTTTATTAACCGTTATTTCGCTTAAATATGTCATAATATCACCCAGTTAGCACCATCACTAGAAATAGTTACCGAATCATATTGGGTACTTAATACAAAAGTTGCCGATCCATCGATTGTTTCGGCTCCATTCGGATCGACTGTCACATTGACGGTTCCTGTTCTTTTAATATTGTATTTTAGGCCGGTGTGACCGCTTGCAGTATGCAGATCTACAGTCTGAGTTCCAGTAGTCGCACTACATAAATAGATCGCTTCAAGTACAGTCGCCGCCGGTGCTGTCACTGTTATAGTCGCCGCCGAGGAAGTTGTAACAGTTGGACGGGCTCCCCCTCCGCTCGGTAAATTGGTGAGTTGAGATCCATCCACCGCCGGTAATTTGGCAGTTCCATCAAGTTGCACTATCAAGTTTGCAGTTGTACCAACGTCAATAGTTGCCGAGGTGCCTAAACTTAGATTAGTTCGTGCGGTTCCGGCGTTGTTGAGGTCGCTAAGGTTGTTTGAAACAGCCAAATAGTCGGTGCTTGCAGTCGTCGCCGCCGATCCAAGTCCTAAGTTAGTTCGAGCCGTCACGGCGTTGTTTAGATCGCTTAAATTATTAGAGACAGCCAAATAATCGGTGCTTGCAGTTGTCGCAGCCGATCCAAGCCCAAGGCTAGTTCTGGCAGTTCCACCGCTTTCAGCAACCCAGCCCGAAGCCGATCCTACAATAAAATTACCGTCTACTGAAGAAAGGCCGGCAATAGCATCCAAATCCGCATCATGACCTTGTACATCCGACCCAATTGCGACGCCTAAATTTGTTCGAGCTGTTCCGGCGTTGTTGAGATCACTTAGATTATTAGCCGCCGCCAAAGCTCCGCCGGCAACCGGTAAATTTGTAAGTTGAGATCCATCAATCGCCGGTAATTTGGCAGTTCCATCCAATTGTACAATCAAGTTTGCAGTTGTTCCAACGTCGATAGTTGCACTTGATCCAAGTCCTAAATTTGTTCGAGCCGTTACGGCGTTGTTGAGATCGCTTAAATCGTTTGAAACCGCCAAGTAATCAGAGCTTGCAGTTGTCGCCGCCGTTCCAAGCCCTAAGTTTGTTCGAGCCGTTACGGCGTTGTTGAGATCACTTAAATCATTGGCAACCAATAAAGCTCCAACCGCCGCCGGTAAATTGGTGAGTTGAGAGCCATCCACAGCCGGTAATTTAGCAGTTCCATCGAGTTGAACAATCAAGTTTGCAGTTGTTCCAACGTCGATAGTTGCCGAGGTGCCTAAACTTAAGTTAGTTCGGGCCGTCCCTGCGTTGTTGAGGTCGCTAAGGTTATTTGATGCTTCTAAAAGTCCGGTGACTACTCCGGTTTGGCCGTTTACGCTTGCAACCGCGTCACTTGAGACAATTACGTCGAAATAAGCCGAGGTCAAAGGATTAGCACTATCTTGACTAAATACAATGTGATCACTTACTTCAATCGCCACGCCTGCAAGGGTTCCTGCACCTTTGTTTGTAATGATATAAAGGTCACCTTTTTTAGCAGTTGTCAAATCAGGAAGGGCAGTTGTGTTATTGTATCCGCCTTTATACTCAACGCCACCGACTAAAGCAGTATCGATTTTAGATTGTAGTCTCAAAGGAGTTACAAAATAAGCCCCTCCTTCGGTTCCTGTAGTGACTTGGCCGGCGGTCGCTATTTGAGCCTTGCCTTGAACTAGTTCAGTAGCGACCGGAGTTGACCCACCTCCACCGCCGCCGCTTGGTTTGATTGTTGTTATCATGTTAGACTCCCAAATCCGGCTTGAATCACAATATCATCACCGGCGGTTGATTTGGCATACGAAATAGTATCACCAATGATAGTTCCGGCGTCGCTTCTTTGGGCTTCGGTTGTTGGTACGATAAGCACATTCACTTTAGGATCGGCAGGTGTTGAACCGCCATATTTATAATATACCGCACCGGTTGAATTTAATGATCGGATTGAGAACCAAATAAAATCACCGGAAGTTAAGGAGGAGCCGGGGCCTAAAAGGGTGAAGTCGCTTATTGTAATCTCATGCCAGTCCGTATCTGCATTGGCAGAATTATAAACGCCGGTGACTACTCCGGAAAATTCGGGATTGCTTAAACCTAGTTTCATTTTAATCTCACTTTTTAATGATGTTTCCGCCGATATAAACAGCAACAACGCCAGATATGGCAGTCAATAATTCAGTATCTAATTTATCAAGGGAGGCGAGTACAGTTATGGCAACAAGGCCAATAATTGCGACTAAGCTCTTTCGACCGCCAACCAAGGCCAATAGTTTGGATTGAGCTTCAAATTTTTCTTTACGAAATTTTAACTTTTCATCTTCGGGTTTTTTAGTATCCATTGAAATCCTCTTGTAAAAGTCTGTAAACGTGAGCAATAGTGGAGATTTGACGCTTTCGAGTTGATACACCTTCTCGCCAATTCCCTTCGGGGCCGTATCCTTTGGCGTTTCCTTCATATGTTTCAAACTCACCATTCTTAGGGAGTTCTTTGACCAAAACTATATGATTCCCTTGGGGGGTCGCTGCTCGTTTATCGGGATCGGTCGAATTAAAAACGGTAACTATATCACCCACTTTTAAATCTTGTCCATTATGGCACCGAACTGTATTTCTCCAATCTCTATACATCCTATAGCAACTCGCCATAGTCCTCGATCTCACACTTGATTTTAAAGCAGGGCCGTAGCAAAAAGCTGCGAAAGCTCCGCACCAAGCAAAAGATCCGTTTTTATATGTATCATACCAACTCCACCCCAATCCTTCGGAACCGGCAATATATTTATTTAAAATATGGTCATTGTTTTTGCCGTCCACAAT
>NZER01000265.1 GCA_002690445.1 Candidatus Pacearchaeota archaeon | reverse complement strand
GCTGATGCCAAGTTCAATTATATCCTCGATTCGATTGAGGCCAAGAAGGTTCCTAAGCGCCCATACGACCTAGAGAGAGGGAAGCTCGGCCTTGCGTGCAAGTATTGTAGTCACAAGCACACCTGTTGGGTGCAGCCGCACCAGGCAGTGACATTTGACGAGAAGGCTGACCCGGTGTATCGGGTCAAGCCTACTCAGTACCTCCATCTATCGGTAGACCGTGGAAAACCGAACTGGATATTAATCGGTGATAAGTGAAGGCCACATCGAGCAGTTTAATGAGTCAGGTATTTGCGGTGCATGTATAGGAGAGCTGGACAAGTCAGGACTGGTTCAGTCCACCGCAGACGGGCTTCGCTTAAATTACCTGGGGGCGAAAGAGTTCTACCGGACCCGCCTTGACGCCCCGGAGGGCAAGCGGAAGTACACCCAGCCACCTGGGGCCAAGCCTAGACTTTATTTTACCCGCGAGGATGATGAAACAAAAAGTCTGTTCATCACTGAGGGGGAGAAAAAAGCCCTGTCGATGGCGTGTCGATTCAAGGATAAGGCCGTTGCTGTTGGCCTGGGCGGGGTATGGAATTGGACGGGCGGTAAGAGCGATGAGTCCAGGATGCTCATCCACGATTTCACGAAGCTCCATCTCAATGATCGTCAGGTCTACGTTGTCTTTGACTCCGATCTGGTAGATAATCAGCAAGTACAGGATGCTGAAAGGTTTCTGGCCGAAGCTCTCAGGAAAAAGGGTGCGCGGGTCAAGCTCATCACTCTTCCTCCTGAGAAGAAGGGTATAGATGACTGGCTTGTCGCATGGGGGAAAAATTGGGATGCTGAAATCAATGCCCTATGTAGAGAGGCCAAAAAACACCGAGCGCAAGATAGCCTTGAGGAAGTTTATGCGAAGGTTTATTCCTTCAGGGACATGGTGGGCACCGATTTTCCCGTCCCCAAGTTCTTTTGTGGAGATGAACGCTTCGGCATTGTTAACCAGGGTGGGATCTGTATTGTCCACGGGACTACCAACGTCGGGAAAACTTTCCTCACAACCCAACTAGCTGTATGTATCGCGACTGGTGAGGAGTGGCTAGGTCATCAATGTGAACCTGCTAAAGTGCTGTTCTTCCAAGGCGAGCTTCCACCGGGACTCTATGCCCGCGGAAGGCTCCGTCCAATCCTCAAGGAGCGGGCTATACCGGACAACTTATCGTTTTATAACTGGAGTTTTAACCTGGCGGCGTCTTCCCGTTTCAAAGAGACCTTCAATGGAGACTCCTGGGTTGGCTTCGATAAGCTCGAAGAGATCCTCGACGAGCACCGGCCTGAAGTCATCATTTTTGACCCTTTACAGAGTTTTCACAATATTGTGGAGACGAGTAACGACCAGCTCCGAGAACTCTTCAAGAGGTTCAAGCGACTGGCTCTCGAACGCAATCTTGGAATCGTCGTGGTTGACCATGACCGAAAGGGTGGTGATGCTGGTCATTCGTCAGTACGCGGTGCTTCAGCCAAGACCGACCTCTCAGATTCTGTCATTGGCCTTACAAGAGATGATCAACGAGACATATGGATGCACTACGACAAGATACGCTATATCGGACAATCCCTGCCCGGACCAATCCACGTCCACATGGACGGGGCATGGTTCAAGCTAGGGCAGAGTGCATTCCATACACTATGACGAGAGCGGAAGCGAAAAAGCAGTTGAAAGAGCTTGGAGATTTATACAAAGAACTCCCATGGAAAATAGGTGATGTTTACCTTCATCTCGAATCACGCTTCGGAGAAAAATTGCCCGGGCTTGCGATGGAGCTTGGATTATCAGAGTACCAGTTGTACGATTTTGTACGAATGTCTCAATTGTGGCCTCAAGACTCCAGAATCTATAATGTCCCATGGAGCTACTATCGTGATGCTGGCGGAGATGTTGAAGTGGCCAAACGTCTCCTTGACGCTGCGGTACGAAACGGATGGTCCCGAGACCAAGTTAGAAGTGCCCGGAAGCAACTGAAGGAGCGAATGGATGAGAACGGCTGAAGTTCAATCGGCGATCGATCAAACTCTTGACGAGTGGAAAGATAACCCGGACAAGATGTTCGCTCATCGCTCGAGAATGTTCCGAACGATCATGTTGATCCTGGAGGAGATAATCACCGCGGACGTAAGTGGGTCTAGAGTAAACGCGAACGCTAGAGTTCGGGCGATAGCTCAGTGGCAACAGGTCGCATCGGCCATGGAAGAATTTAGAATGGACACGCCTGTTGTCTGTCCTCATTGTACGAAGGAATTCAATCTAGAGTGATTGTTTCCGAGGAGATGTCATGACTAAAAAATCTGAAGACGATGCCCCTGAGGACAGTTTCTTTGTATTCACGTCTGACGGGGTAGAACGAGACACCCTGATGCTGCGATTGAACGCCCTCGTAGAACTGGAAAGATATGAGGATGCTCACTGGCTTATGGCTTCCGCGATGGGTTACGACCAGCTTTGCGCGGGAGTCAACGAGTCTCTAGGTAATGCCTTCAAAGCAGAGTCCCAAGGAGACGGTGATCGCGGGGAAGTTGATCCAGTTGCGTGTGTGCTCGATTCCAGGTGTGTGTATCGTCCTAATTCCACAAGAGTTGCCCACTCGGTTCACTGCGTGCTGCGCTTTTACGACAACTAGGAAGGCAATATTGACACTGCGTAAAAATAATATGCGTGCCCTCGGGGGCATCATGTTCGGCGAGAGCGAAGCATCCCACGCTGTAGTTCATCCTGAACGCCAGAAATTGTTCTACCACATCAAGGAGCACCCGTGGAACTTCATGACGGCTGTCGATCCCCTGACTTCCGAGCCCCTTGTCTGGACGCGGAATGAGAACTCTGAGCGTGGAAGAGATCCGTTCCCCGCTAAGGAATACTTAAGGCACTACGTTGAGGCATTGGTGACCGAACACGTTCTCTTGGTCCCTAAGAGCCGACAGATGATTATCAGCACATGTACGCTCGTTGTCTGCTTGTGGGAAATCATGTTTAAGGCTTCTTGGAGGGCCATTCTCTCTAAGGTAACCGAGGATGAGGCAGAGGAGCTTCTCGAAAACAAGGTCCGCTACACGTATAAGCACCTCCCAGAATGGCTTCGTGGCATGCGCTCGATAGAGCCCAGACCCAAGGGTAAAGCATTGTGCAGGGAGACAAACTCATACATCTTGGCAGCGGCCCAGAACGCCGCTAACCGTGAGTGCAGGGGCGGCACTGCTAACCGCCTTGTTGTTGACGAGGCGTGCTATCAGGATCAGTTCCAAGAAATCACAGAAGCTGGTCAGCCTATGACTCAGCACTTCAACGCCATCAGCACACCGAACGTCAGCTATCCTGGTGGGCTGTTCATGCGTCAGATTTGTTACGACGAGGAAGCTGGCCTGTAATGGCAGATTTGAAACAGGTTGACTCCGAGAACCTGATGGAAGGTGTCCGTCGCTGGTATACCAAGAAGGGCTGGTGCGTGTTTGAAATACACTACCGATCAGATCCTGAGAAACGCTCGCAAGAGTGGCTCGCCAAAGCCGTTGACTCTATGCCTGATTTGATGTCATTCAATCGTGAGTTCGAGGTCGATTGGTCTTCGACCTCGGGACTTCCGTTCTATCCCGAATTCTATCGGCAATATGCGGCGAATCGATCCCATTTCATCCGCCCGCAGACGCTACCGGAAGCGGGAATTGTTTATCGTGGGTTTGACTACGGTTTCCGCAAGCCTGCTTGTATTTGGATTCACCAGTCCTCAGACGGTCGTATTCGTGTACTGAGGGAATTTGCGCCCGAAAACATAGACGTATACGAATTCCGAGAAGCGGTCCGGTTTCTTTCAGGGCAGATCAAGCTGGACAATAAGACCTTCTCGAACAAGCACAGAGCGCTTGAGTGGATTGAACGTGTACTTCCAGGTACTACATGGTGGACGCCGGAGCAACAGGGGAACATAACTTGGATTAACTTCTCGGGACCAGAAGCAAACAAGATTTGGACCGCTAGTGCGGGGAGCGATAACGGGCGTAATAACGAGCAGACAGACGCAGAGGTTTTCGATGCTGGTGGAGTTCCGCTCTCGATAGTTAATCAGCGTGTCGCGGCGGGAACCTATATTATCCGCATGATGATGAAGGACGGTAAGGACGGCTCTGGTCCTATGTTGGTCGTTGACCCGCAATGCGTTACCCTCATAGGCGGACTAGCTGGCGGACTCACGTTCGGCAAGGGCACCCGAGCGCAGCCGTTGGATGACGACGTAGCTCCCTCGGTGACTTATTCGCATACTCACGATGGTCTACGCTATGCTGTCTCGGGCATCGTAAATGTGGCTGACGTGAAGCAGATTCTTAATCAACACATGAAACCGCAGGGGGAAATGCCACGCAGACAACGAGTTGCAGAGCCCCCTCGGCGCGGGCCAGAAACAGCCAAGCCTGACCAAGGCTTCTACGCATCCATTGACGAGGGCTGGTAACACATGGGACAATGGCGACAGGTTTAAATATGCCAGAAGTCCCAGGGTATCTCTCTCGTTCGCTTGAATCGCAAGAGCTTGGCTTTCAGCAGGGTCCAGTCATCGGCGAGTTCGATGAAAAAACAGATCCTCGGTTCTATATGGCTGAGCAGACTGTTGAGCTGTTCACATATTTCGCTGACGCACTGAAGGACCACTTCGATCAGGCTGAGAAATACTGGCGCATGTACATGCTCCAGAGGAAAGACAACTTCAAACCCTGGGAGTACTGGCGGAATAAGGTCGTTACGGCGCACCCGAACACGACCATCGAGGTTTCGACGGCCCACCTCGTTTCTCAGGTACTTTCTCACCAGCCTCCCGTGAAGCCTGAGTCCACGGTCGGGGTGGGCCGCGAAGCACTTCAGCGTCGGATGGAGGAGTGGTTCGCTTTCTCATTCAGGAAAAATCAATTCGAGCGAGAACTGGAGTTGTTTGTTCGCGAGATGCTCGTGCAGGGATTGGCCGTTCGAAAGAACGCTTTCATCTCAAAATCTAGGGAGATTATTCACTTTCCAAGCCCTCGTGCAGCCGAGGAGTTTGAGATTAAGCTCCAAGAGGTGATCAAAACGGTTGGCGTGGAGCCCCCCGTACCAGAGAGTTTTCCCGACAAAGAGTCCTTTCAAAATGCGTTTGAGGGTTTCAGGGCAGAGGTCAACGCATCTACAGACATTCAGCTACCTGAATTCCCAGTGCAAGGGCCAAGGAGAGTGGTCCACTACATAGGGCCTGGCTGGAAGCGCCTGAGCCTTTTTAGCTTTTTCTATACCCCGTCCGAGCCGATCCACGATCAGCAGGACATGATTATATCGAATATGGTCGACGAATCGTGGATCAGAAAACGTACTCAAGGAGAAAACGCGCCTTTCGATCGCGAATTGGTAGAGCTTGCGTTGGACAGCGGACACACCGTTCGCTCTGATCTGATGGACTCACAGGGTCGCAACCAGTGGGAACAAAGGTTGTCACGTATTGTTTCAAGCACTGCGATGCAGGATGAGAAGTCGAATCCTAAGCGCAAGAAACCGGCACATATACTAGAGCACTACTCGCCTGGCTCAAAAGTGCCTTATAGGGTCGTTTTGAATGGGCGGGTGTGTATCAACCGCAGGAAGACGAATCCCTTCCAGCACGGCGACTTCCCGGTGACTATTGCTACCAACGTAAACGTCCCGTTTAATTCCTCTGGCGTTAGCGACCTACGAGCAGCCGAGAGTATATTCAAAGAGACAAATGCGCTTCGCAGCCTGACTCTAGACGGCGTCAAATTGTCCGTGCTGCCCATCTTCTCAAGAATTCGAGAAAGCGGCCTCACAGATTTAGCAAAGTTCCTGGTCCCCGGAGCGATCCTGGATGCCCCAAGGACGAGGGGGGCTATCGAGCAGGTCTCGAAGGTCACTGCGCCTGATACTCTTGGACATCTTTCTGAGCTGAGAAGTGAAATCGAAGACGCCACGGGCACCTATCCCCAGGCGAGGGGTGCGGCCGGTCCCAGCGGAATAACTGCAACGCAAACAGAGCGTGCCTTCCAGGGGCTGGCTGTCAGGAACCAGATTAAACTGCACCGGCTCGAAAGCGACCTGAGCAGTACCCTCCCGACCCAGTGGCTCAGCATTGCCCATCAATTCCTTGACGCTGAGGGTCTTGGTCGTCTGAACCAGTCGTTGATAAGTGAAATTACAAACCAGTACACACTAGAGGATTTTTCACAGAGTATTGAGATGGACTGGGCGTTCCGGTCGAGCCGTCTGGTGGCGAATAAAGAGCTACAGATTTCGAACCTTAAGGATCTGCTCACTATTGGCGCAAACACGTTCTCGGGCATGCCGATTTTGCCTATCTCCCTAGAACGTCTCTTCCTCGCCATAGCAGAAAAAACAGATCCAGAGGTCGCCGCAGTTATCGCGAAGACTCCAGACGAAATTCAGCTTGAACAGCAGGACGCAATCGCCGCTGCAGAAGAAGAAGCTGCTCAAGCGCCAAGCGAGGTCTAGTGGAGAAGCCCAAGGATTTAATCGAGCAGCAATACCTAACCCTGGCAAAAGAACAGGCCGTGCTCTTTCAGAGCTGCGGCGTGATTATGAGCAGTGATCATGGCGAGAGCCTGGTAAAGCTCATCAACGCTCTCTGCGACGGATTCAAGGACCGAGCGTTGTTCGTCGATGACGAGAAGGAGAGACTAGTCATGCGCGGGGCGGTGGTCAGCCTCCAAACCCTCTTAAGTCAGATGGCTGAATTTGCCACTAGAGACGCAGATATCGGTGAGCAAGATGTTAGGGTGCCGGACATGGTTCCTGGCTATGCTTCCGTGGAGGAAGATGAAGAGCTGTCGTAATGAGGCTTCTGGAGAAACAGTTTCTCTTCACTCGTAATCTCAGTCGTCTAATCCGGTTCGCCTACCGAATCGCCGACGAGCACGATGGCTTTATCCCTGATAATATCAAGACGGTCCAGCTAACCATGGGGCGAGGCTACGCCAGCCAGGCCGCCAATCGTGCCGACCGAGGCATAAAAAATTCGTGCCACACTATGCGTCTCGCAATTGATTTGAACTTATTCGTCGATGGGGAGTGGGTTCAAGGCCCTCACTGGGTCTGGAATACTCTGGGCTCTTACTGGTTGGGTTTGAATCGTGATTTTAATCGTTGGGGAGGAAATTTTCGCTCCAGAGACTGGAACCACTTCTCGATGCGCCATGGGGGTAAGCAATGAAGACCGAAAAGCCTACACCGTCAGGGAGGGCAGGTGACAGATCGTTTGGCGAAACTGGAAGGGCCAGACGGCGGTCGAAAGGCCGCATCATCCAGGACCGGCTAGAGAAGCTTCAGATGTGGATCGTCAAAGCGAGAGCTAACCTTCTCAGCCTGGAGCTTCGTTTTAACCAAGGGAGTGAAGAGGCCCGCGGGGCGATGGCCCTGCTCGAAGCAAAGATCGACGAGCTCGGAGAACGCATAGGTATTCTTGAGGACAGTGAAGACCCATCAGATGACGATGACCTCGAATAGCGACGAATGGCGAACGCCAGAATGGATCTGGAAATCTTGGCACAGCACCCTGTGCTTTACGATTGATGCTGCGGCGACGGACGAGAACAAAATAGATCCGTGCAAAGATTGGTACACGCTTGCACGCAGCGGCTTAGACGCAGACTGGGCCAAGAGCGTTGAATCCCAGGGTGGTGGATCGGTCTGGTGTCATCCCCCATATTCCAGGAAGGGAGGACCTATTTCGCGGTGGGTGGAGAAGGCGATCAGCGAATCAGAGAAGGGCGTAGTGTCCTGCATGCTACTGCCCGCTGATACTTCTACGGATTGGTTCTCGCTTTTATGGGATCGGACTGCAGGGTCTTGGCACAGCGGTGTACAGGGCTATTTCACCGAAAAGCTCAAGCTGTTACACCCTGAGACTGGGAAGGCAGTCGGGTCTTCTGCCGGAAGCCTGATCGCCGTTGTAAGCGCCCCTTTGCAACGGTTGAGAAGCGAGGACGAAGAGGATTCAGTTCCTGACCTGATTATTGCTCAGGACATTTAACCTCGTCTCCGCATGAGCCACAATAAGACCCAGGGTAGACCTTTTTGTAGTGCCTGATTCGGTCACTCCAGATCGTGCTGCTCACGTCCTCTCTCTCTGGACCCGACTCCACCAAGCAGACTTTAACGCGGTATGGCTCTTTCTCGGGGGTATTTCCAGTCGCCCACACCGCCATAAAGATGACGCCGATAAGCCACACGAGTTCGGTGATGTCGATTCCCATTAAGCGTGGGCCGGGATATCAGTGGTCGTTCGGATCGGAAGCTCGGCTGTCGAAAATCTATGCCCGCAACCAGAACACTCTCTACGGCGTCGCACAATGCTCGCAGTCAGCCGGTGCCCGTTAGAGCATTCAATTTGTGAGTTGGCGAGCGAGGTCCTCCGTGAATCGATCACTTTTGTTGCTTCGCTACATCTTGTGCATACCATGTGGGCACAGTACCACATTTTGTACTGGATTCCTACCACATACTGTGATTTAATTCCTCTTCAGGAGGTGAAAATGACAAAAGTACCGAGAGCCCCACGAAGGGAAAGACTGGACCGAGTTCTGGTCAGTTATGCTCTGTTGCTAGAGCATAAGATTCGGATCTTGACTAAACATCTACATAAGCGGCGCACCATATGTGAACGCTGTTTTAAGGAGGAGAGTCATGAAAACTAGCACGGAACGCTGGAAGACTATGAAGGCTGCGATCGACCGGGTGACCGTAAGATCGTTCTCGGACGGCTGCATTTGCAGCGAGAATGTGAAGGATCGTGGTGAAGATTTGGAGTGGTCCAGTTACCTGCGCGGCGTGAACAGCCTTTGTAACTGGCACGGGTTTGGGTCTAGGTCCGCAAGGGAGAAAACATGAAGGCCGAAGCTGAGGTACTTAGGGCAGCAGATTTTCTGGACTCGGCCAACGGCCTTTACGACGATGGTGACGCTACGACCCGCGATGCGCTGATAGTACGCACGGCTTTCGCATGGGTGCTCGGCCAAAATATCGAAGAGCTAGACGGCCTGGAAGGGGAGATGCCTGACCTGGAGAGCCTTCTTTGGCTCAGTCCCGGAGTTCTGTCGAATCCAGAGGCCTACCAAGATGAGTAGTCTCGCACTCCTCATCGTGCTTGGAGCTGTCTTCCTGGCGGTGATTCTGCTGGCGGACGGCTGGCTGTTTTTACCGCTACCCAGACGAGTGAAAAAGAAGGAGCATAGATAGTGTTCGATAACCTTGATTTCATCAGGCGTAGATCTCTTGAAAAAAGCCGTGCGGAGAAGTTCGATACGGCCATCAGGAATAAAGCTCGAGAAGAGTTCGGCACCGACCAGATAGAGATTCACCCCGACGCCCCTGTAATGCTGCATCCAACACACCATGAGCTTGCTTATGTCTTCGCTCAGGTCTTGGTTGAAATTCCCCACCCGGATGTTGGTGATGGAGACTTCTGATGAGGCGTCTTGTCTTGGTTCTGGCTTGTATAGGCGACGTGCGGTATAGTAGCCTGTCTTGTCAGTGGGTCGTGTAGGACTAGTCTGCCTACACTATTTTCGGTCCCTCTGATAACCCTCGGCGGACCACTACTAACTGCCCATGTAGTGGCCCCGCCGGGGGCTTTTTTTCGTTTTCGCACAGCTGGCGCGGGGTTCAAGGGTTCGAGACTGGCTCCACATCGGGTAGGGATAGGGAGAGAGCACGGTTCGAGGCCGTGTGGTGGCTAGCGCGTAGACAAAAAAAGAGCCCTGACACCGAAGCGCCAGGGCTAGAGGGAATTATTTACTCGTCAGTGAGCGTTGAGAAGAAGTACAAGACACAGAAGGCCACAGCGAACCACCACCAAAAGGTCAAACTCAACATTGCTATTCTTCCTTTATGGCACCCCTTAACCCCCGCGCCTTCGGATCGGAACACTTAGCTACGGCAAGCCTGCAGTATTCCTCGTTCTGCTCGACGCAGACGACACTCCTTGCATGGCTCATCAGGGCACGTCCTGTCGTTGCGCTGCCGCCAAAGGGGTCCAAGACAGTCGCGTCAGCGGGAAGAAGGGACACAAGGAGCTGCGGTATGGCCTCGGGAAAAGGAGCAGTATGTCCGTACGTATTCTCGCCTCGCACCATCTTGGTTACGGGCTGGGCGCGAAGAACGCTGGGCAGCTGACCGACCTTCTCGACCGCGGCACCGACATCATTGTCGGGCTTCCAGAAGACAAGGACGTGCTCCCAACAGTTGAAAGGAGACTGATAGTACGGCGAGAAGTTCCCCGCATTGAACCCGCGCCTTCCTTCGATGTCCCCCTTGTCCCACGCGACGTTGCCAAGAAGCACGAACCCGGCTCGGCGGAACAAGTCTACAGTGTAAGAGCTGAGCACCAGTCGTTTATCACCCATCGCTGAGTGGACTACGCTGCGTTCGTTGTCAAAGCAGTCGAAGATGTTGTACAGATAGAAGCTCCCGGGACGTAGGACTCGTTGCACTTGTCGCGCAACGCCGAACATGTCGCGCAGGTAGCAGTAGATATTCTTCCATTGCGCGTATTCACGAGCGTTGTAATACGGCGGTGACGTAACGGCAGCGTCAAAGCTGTCGGGAGGGAATGTGGCTAAGATCTGGAATGCGTTCCCTTGAAGAACGCGGATCTTGCCAACCTCGCCGCTGGCTTCGCCGGGCTCAGCCTTCGAATCTAGGCTGCGCGCAACGATGTACCGGTGGAACCAGGGATTGTCCTCAAAGAAAGTTTCCTTCACCGACATCCGAAGCTCGACCGTGTGGTGCACGACTCGTCGTCCCAATACATCTGAAGCTGCGCCATCGACGCCGAACACGTGCACCACATCGCCGTACAGCGTGTAGTGCGAGACGAGCATCTTGAGAGCCTCGCTGATATTCCGTCCGACCTGGACGTCGCGCATCCAAGAGCGCACAGACTCAACAGGAATCTCGTTCCGCTCGTCGTCGATCGCCTCCTGAGTAAGAAGTGCCTTGAAGGAGTATCGCTTGCCCCGGTTGTACTTGCTTCGCTCGGGACACAGAGGATTGCAGCATTCCCAGCTGCGCACGCCAAGACTGGGGTAGGAGTTGCCCTGAACGTCATAGCTTCTGCAAGCCGGGCAGGGCACAACGACCTCGTCTCTCTTGTTCTTCTGGAACACTAGCAGAAGGGAGGCGTCGTTCGAGCGAGCTTTGGTGGACGAGGGACAGACGTAGCAGTCGCGGTAAGTGAACCCCTCGTTCGCAAGTTCGAACTGGGCCGCGTCCACGTCCAAGCCTGTAACCCCGTCAAGCGTCTCCATCTTGATGCGACCTGGACGAAAGTACCCGCGTTCGAGCCTCACAAGATCATGCTTTTCCGCGAAGAGCATGATGTCCGAGGCGAGTTCCCAGGTAACATCGCGGCCCTGACACGCGATGGGATCAATCCAAACTGCCAGGTGGCCATAGTTGTCCAAGTTCGCGTAGCTGGCCCGAACGAGAGCCAGGTACGTCTGCCTGGTTTGGTCGTACTGGATCCCGGTTCCTTCTGAGGAGACATGCACAAGATCAAGCGTTCGGCTCCTCGTGTATAGCTTCGGCCTCATTCGCCTCAACTGAAGCCAAAAGGACTTCTCGTATTCCGCGGCATCGTAAGCGCAGTCGAAGTACTCGTGAAGTACCTGCTCCTCAGCCGAGGAGAAAACGAACGCTGCGACGCAGGAGAGGATAATCTCCTGATCTATGTGGCGTTCACCTTTCTGTTTGCGAAGCTTCGAAGGGTTGCGAATCTCGCTCCGCAGAATTCGCCTCGTCTCAGATTCGGACACTGGAGCGAAAAGGCCGAGCAGTTGAACGCGCGCGGCCTCGGCGACTCCCTTGTTCTTCAGAACCTTCCCAAACGCTTTCTTGTCGCGTAAGTCGAAGGCCGCCTGAATCCCAGCCTTCTGGTGGTAGTTGAAGGTAACTCCAACAGCCGCCGAAGCAGCGTAGAGTTGGGCGATAGGCTCCCTGTTAGTCCTAAACTTCCAATTGACGCGAGCGAACAGCCATCTCCGGCGCACCTCCCTCGAGCGCAGTTTCTTCCCCTGTAGGAAGGAGCAGACACTCTCAAGGGCAATCTCAAACTCCGCAGTGAGCTGGGGAGCAAGGCCGGTGTTCTCCTCAAACTCTCGGAGAAGTCTATCCTTCAGTCCCATGTATATGGCCATCGTGAGGACCTTGTCCCGTCCTACGCGCAGCACTCGGTGGCTGCTTCAGCCGTCTCGCGCCACTCGGCGCAAGCCTCGCACTCTACGTGTCCGAGTAGCTCGTGCGCTTCGTCGTCGTCAATCGCGCTGATGGCATTGCACAGGTCACGGTGGTACGCAGCGTAGGCCAGCACGGTGTTGACCTGTTCGATGCTGTCCTTGCCCTCGATGCACTCGGGACCGAACTCTTCAAAGGCCGCATTGCGGTTCTCGGTGAAGCGCAGGATGTCATCACAGAACGTCAGGTCAACCGCGCCGTCCGCATCATCGTCGCCATAGTAGATGACGGCGTTGTCAGCCCATTCGTGGACCCGGTCATAGACGCTTCCCAGGTGGTCCTCACTCGGAATGGTGTCGCCCATTTTCACGATCTCTTCGGCGCTGTCTCGCACCCCGGTAATGTATTCGCTGTATGTTTGTATTCTGCTCATGTGTGCCTCACAGTTGCTTGTTGATGGTGTAGTCAGTGCGTTCTTCTTCCCAGGCGCGGCGGTCTTCCATGACCCGCACGCGCCGCTCGTCGTCGATCATACGAGCGCGCCTGGGCCATCATAGTAGGCACCGGTTTTGAGCCCTGAGTGGAACGGCTTTAGGTTGTCGTTTTTGTCTTCCATGAATCCTCCATGCGTTGGAGTCTACAGAACCCATATGTTGCTGTCAATAGCTTTATGTAGTGGTTAAGTGGCTGTCAGCATACCATATGTTGTGCATGGTCTATGGCGCGGCCCATAAGCCTTCACAAGGGGTAGATACATAAGGCGCTTGCACAAATCTCGCTAGCACCCTATAATTACCTTCAGACGCCCAAGCAAGGAGAGTTTGATTTGGGTAAGGGTCTTCTTTTGCCTTCTGAGACATCCTGCTAGACCCCAGAAAGATACTCCCCCGGCCCCCCGCTTTCGGGATTCGG
>NZER01000264.1 GCA_002690445.1 Candidatus Pacearchaeota archaeon | reverse complement strand
CAACCATGAGGTATACCATCACTGCTTTGCATTATGGGATGAAGTAAAAATGGATGAAGATCAAGAAGAGTATCTTATTTTCCAGCTAGCTTGGGCACACCTCTCTTTAAAATAAGAGGTATGTCCTCAACAGGTATCTTCACTAATTTTTGAACAGTTATTGGTATTCTTACATAACAATACTTCTGTCCTCTCTTTCTTATTCGTGTTCCCATATACATACACCTAGTTGAACAATACTTACTAATGTTCTTACGATTTCTCACACTGCCTATGTCTCTACCACATAGATCACAGTTTGTTGATGTCTTTTTATGTAGTTTTCTATAGCGAAGCCTTGCACAATCACTTTTCTTCTCGGCTCTACATCTATCAGAACAATATTTAAACCCAGTTCCAAAGAACCCCTTTTCATATAGGGTGTTGCATTGGTCACATCTCCTAGTATCTTTTGACATCTTTATCATCCCAATACTTTGCGATTTTGTTTAGGCATTCATCACATAATCTAAGATTACCTATCTCTCCCTTTACCTTTTCAGATAAACATATATGACAGATCATTTCTTAGCCTTCAACCTCGAACGTCTTTTACCCTCTGCTATACCACATCGATTACAGTAATACTTTCCTCTAATTGTATCACTTGCACACATTATTTGTGGACATAACCTACATCTCCACCTTACTGCCTTACTGGAATTGTCAGGCATTTGACGACATATCCTACAGAATCTATATCTCCATGATCTAGGTAATAGTTTCTGCCTTTCTATTTCATATGATGTCAATGATTTATGACAGTCTACGCTTTGACATACATTGTCAATTATTTTATTGAAGTTTCTATCAGACATTTTTTACCACCTTACATACGCAATGAGAGTCAAACAAAACTCTTCCAGATCTTTTCATTTCAAGACATGACTTGCAGAGTTTCATTTCATATCACTCCAATCACGCTTATCAGGTCGTTCTCCTGTCATACTCCAGATTGTGTCATCCATAAGTTCCTTGAACATTGTTTTTCCATTCATCATCTCTTCATTTACTTCTTCTAATAGAGCGTCTACATCTTCAGGAGCTATTGAACGACATCTATTCTGCCTTACTTCTTCTATCATTCTTCCAATCAGGGTTTGTGCCTTATGTACTCCTGTCATTCTTGCGATGGTTATCATACAACAGAAATGCAGTACGAACTTTTCTCTATCACTTAACAATTTACGGCCCTCACTTGTTCTAACATCCTCACTTCTGTGCGAAGTTTGTCATCATGCCATTTCTCTAGTTCCTCTAATGGAGTCCACGATATCTCAGACCAGACTTCTCTCTCCAATCCAGCGACAGTTTTTATTATTTTCTTACGTTCTTTTTTGTTTAGGATTTTTGAAACGTATGTGTTTCTCTTGCGACATGGTGTCTTGTACCACTTCCTATCATCCATTATGGATTTCATTGAGTAGTGACATCCCCATGTTGTCCAACTACCATAACACTTTGGCTGTCCATGTTCAAGTGTGTATGCTTTACAACCACACCCAGTACACAGTTCATCTGGTTTCATCTTACGAGACTTTTGCTCCATAGGATCCCAGTCAACTATTTCTCCAGACCAAATATTCAAAACAGGTTTGATCATTGGAGGTTCCACTTCGACAATAACTGTTTTCACAGCTGGGTGTGCCATGCCGAAATGATTTCTCAATTGGAATGATGTTCTAAAAACACCATCACAACTTTCACATTTATATTTTTCCATGTTAATCTATATTATTATACTCTTTGTTACTTTTAAACGTTTCTGATGTAATCAATTAAATACCTTTTAATGTATTCTTCTGCGAGCTCATACACTCTGTCCTTACTTACGAGTCTTGCTGCGAGAATGTATTGTTTTATCTCTGGGCCTACGAGGTCATCTCTATCAAACCTAGCACATAGTAACGCTTCTACAGGGTTGGACTCTGCGATTTTCTTTGTCTTTGTTTTAC
This sequence comes from Candidatus Pacearchaeota archaeon, assembly GCA_002690445.1. The sequence goes on along the minus strand of NZER01000264.1, from coordinate 4,111 downwards.
CCATGTCTTTCTTGTGTTGCTTAAACAAACGTGGCGAGAAAGATTCAACTCTCTCATCCTCCAGTACATTCCAAGTAGAGAAGAATAAATCAGCGATGAGTTTACAAGTCTTGTCATTCGATGGTAACTTTGATTTCAACCCCCACCTAAGCACCATCTTACGAGCTTCATCTGTATCTGTTCCGAGATTTATGTGTGCGAGCTCATGCATTTTATTAGTTTCACGATTACCTTTCTTACCTAACCACACTATATAATTACCATACTTTTTGTCATAGTAACTATCATCCCCATCATGATCATTAAATATTACTTTCATAATTCTTATCTAAATCTCCACGTACACGATACGAAGCTTCTGGGTTTCTCTTTAACCAATCTTTATACTTTTCTTCTAAAGTATATCCATTTCTTTTTCGCCATAACTCGTCAAAGATTAAACCATAATGTAATGTTCTTGTCCAAAGATAATCATCCTTATCCAGAACGCCAATTTCCTTTGCCATTTTTTCAGTACCTCTCTTCTGCCTAGATGGCTCCATAATTCTTGCCCACTGATCATCTACACCATTCTTACGTGCAAATTTATGCCACGAAAAGTATGCAGATGGTGGCGATATTCTCTTGTGATTTTTACCGTAGGTTTTCTTATCCCAAATAACATATAGTTCTATGTAACGTTCAACTTCATCTCTTGGTGTTACCATCTTCCTATAACCTCTCCTGTCATCTTCCATTCTTCATAACAAGCGTTAGCATTTTCACACCAATGCTTCTCACAGAAACCCATGCTCCGATACATTCGATGGATATTTTCAATATCTTCTCCACATACTTCACATTCTTTTGGTAAGTGATCTAAGTTTTCTTTCATTTTCTTTCCTCTTGGTATTTACAATACAAGTAGACGAGATAGTTTATAGTATCTTCAATAGTATCAGATATTTTCTCATCTTTAACTTCTGGATTTACTTTAGGATCGCCTGTTAGAGATACTAATCTCATCATCTTATCAGATATTCTAACAAGTATAGACTTTGTAACACTATCTACAATGTCTAATTGCTTCGCTACTGATAGATTGTATAATGTGTCTCCATCTTTTTGCTGTTTTCTGTTATAGTCAGCACCCTTTTTCTCCACCATATTGTATGCGTTCTTGCATAATCTATTGTGTTCTTTAAGAACTTTCTTTAATGTTGTCATTATATTAACCTCGATACGTATGGATTATAATTCCTGTCATAACATTTACCACAAATCCAACCATTACGTACACCATATTTACCACGTAGGCAAATCCTACACCTCTTTGTTTTTGGATTATCAAAAGGGTCTAAGAATATTAATGTTGTCACTTCTCATACTCCCATTCATATTTACAATCAGGACATTCATACCAATCATGTTTCCATATCCATCTCTTGCTGTGCATAAGCCTAACGTTCTCTTTCAAACAGTTACGGCATTTCATTTTATTCTTTTGAATACTCTTGCTGGTGTCACAAATCCCTTTGAGGATTTTATTAATTCTTTCTTTGAAGTAAGATACCCCTGAAATTCTAGTTTGTCTAGGTATTCTAACGATCTTCTTTTATTCCAACCAAACCTTTTCATTATAATACCTGAGTACACCAAATCTCCAATAGTAATTGATTCTAATACCTGTTGTATTCTAGGTTGGACTATCTCTACATCTCCTAGTTTTGTTGTAGGGAATGTCAGATTTCTTCTAACTTGATGTCTTTGTTTCTTTTGTTTCATTATAGATGACCTTTCATTGATCCATCATAACCATTAAACTCTACTGTTGAAGTTCCTACACCTGTTGCTATTATACTATTCTTTCTATCCATATATCCATCAACATCATTAGTTATTGGCTCTTGGAACGATCCAGTATTAACTAATATTATATCTTTCTGATATACTCTACCTGTTCTCCAATCAAACGCATAGACTATCTCAGGTTGAATTTTCTTTTGATGTAAGTGGCTACAAAAGTAAGCGTCAGCTTCCCAATTTTGTTTCATACCTTTAAACATATTTTCCACAGTTCCACCACCTGATCCGTGCATTATGGCTAAAGACCATTCATGTAGAATTTCATTCTTCCACATTACTCTTAAGCCTATCATACATTTAGCTCCTAAGAAATGTAGTTGGTTTTGTTTGCAAAACTGATTATCAATCAAACTTTTTGTTAGGTATGGTATTTTATATTCATGGTTACCCCATAATAAACCCCAAACCTTTTCATTTATACCCTCATGTTTGTAATTTTCTTCAGGCGAAGAAATCCAAGTAGATTTTATAGTTTGTTTCTTATGAACTTCAAACAATGCTTGATGTAGTTTCTGCCATTTTGCTCTTTGTTGATCAAAGTCAAACTCTACTTCTGTTTCACGATTGAATCTTCTATCAAGTGGAGAGATTGCGTCAATCTGATCCCCACCAAATAGCGTAAATCTGTTTGGAGTATTTCGTATATACTTTGACCTCTTTGCTATTTTATCTTCTCTACAACCGATATTACCTACTTGTTCATCGGTAATTTCTTCATAGAATATGCTTGAATCTCTTTTCAAGCCTAGTTTGTCTAGTTTTATTATTTCTATTTTATCATACATAATTCTAATCTCCTACCTTTACCCAATGTCCATTCCCATGTAATATTACTGCTTTTTTGAAATCAATATTTTCATGTACCTTTATCCAGTTTTCTATCTGCACTATCATTGTTTCTTTCATCATTATTTAAACCTGTTGAACATCTTTGTCTTTGCAAACCATCTTCTTATACAGTATTTTCTAATGAAACTAACAGCAACATACCAAAATGATATTGATAACATACCAAGTGGATCGCCTGTTTCTATTGTTTCTATATAATGTGGTAGTATTGTATAGTTTAAGCCTGTGGCTATTGCACAACCTAGAATTACATCAGTTGTTACTTCTATTATAGACTTTCGTCTTGAATCTTTTTTCATTATAATCTTAGTTTTCATATCTTATTTAAAGCTTTCTTTTTCTCTTGATACTATCTACAACTTCGAGTGCAAGTTCTTTTAGTTCCTCAGTTGTGAGATCAGAACTCTCAACTTCCACCAATATATTACCATTGTGAGACGTAGTAGCGTCATTCCGTTCAATTCTAATCTTATTCCTCTCTTTGTTTTCCATAATCAATGAAACCTATATGTTACGTTCTTTACACCATTTTTATAACAAGCGATACAATCCTTGCATGAGTTATCTTGCTTTGATGATGGGCATTTGAATACAGGGTGTATTTGTTTTAGTTTGTCAAAGTCTTTACCATTAAGAACATCAGAAGTCGTTACACCATATTTCTCAGCGAAATCTTCTGGCGATCCACCATCTACGTACAATCCAGATACACGAACACATAGATTCTTTGGTATTTTACCACCATCTTCAACAAATCTTGCTACAATTTTCCATTCCTTTGTAGGTAGCCAATGGCTTATGTGTGGAGTATTACGAGCAACTTTACATATGTGTTCTAACATTGTTGTGCTTTGTAAATCTCCAGAATCAAACCAGCGAAATAATTTCTTACTTCTCTTGGTTATAATATACGACATTATATCTACGAAGTATGGACTATTTATTGCGAATTGATACCTCTTTTCCATTGTGTTTTTAACAACAGGGAATGTGTAGCGACCTTTTAGTGCATAACAATCGTGGCATACTGTTCCCTTTATCTTTGCCATCTTGCTACCAGCTTTACATCTTGTAGCTGGCATATTAAATCCATATTCTGCCATTTTACTTGGCTTGGATAATAGTTCAACGCCCACGAACTCTTTAACTTCTTTCAAAGTATCGAATGTCTTTGACAGTTGCAAAGCGTTCTTTGGTTGTTCTTCAAACATCTTTAGTTTTTTCATTATCGTTTTCATTTGTGTCAATTCCAACTGTACCCACAATCTAAGCACTCAGCGTCAAATGTATCTTCCGAATCAAATGTTGCTACTACCATGCCACCACATTTTGGACAATTCATTTCTTTTTCTCCTTAAATGTATGAACTCTACTACGAATAAATACATCATTTCTAATGCCTTTCGGCTTTGTGTTT
>NZER01000263.1 GCA_002690445.1 Candidatus Pacearchaeota archaeon | reverse complement strand
GCTGTAAGCAACGAGCCTCTACGGGTACCAGCCATACGCCCATTATATCATAGGCGGCCCATTCGATTGCAGTCGTCTCAGCCATCGGTGTCTCCTTGCAGTACCTCCACTTTGACCATGAAACGATTTACTTTTGAGTGGACCTTTCGACCCGGTAGCCGCGCCCAGATACAGCGGTCGTTCTCGTACAGAGCACCTTGCAGCATGTCCTCGACCGCCTTCTCCAGGTTCCCAAGATCGCCACGGGCATGGCCTGGGGTCAGGTAGAAACTCGCTCCGAGGGCTAACCTCACATCCTTCGGGAACGGCTCTATCGAGTGCTCCCGCATGAGTAGAATCACCCTGTCGCGGAGTGCTCCTTGGATAGCCTGGTACTTCGCGGGTCGGTCGCTCCATTTCCCGGTTCGCGTCATCCGCACCGCTGGCATCACACGAGCGGCCATTGTGAGCAAGAATGACCGGTTCGGCTCCCACGTAACATGATATCCGACGCCCTCAATCTCGCCATGGGCTTCGTATACGATCCAGTCTGGTCCCCGAAACGTCTTCTTGTCGAGCGCGGGCACGGTGTCAGGCATCGGGGTGCTCCGTCAGTCTATAGACTAAACTTAATGTTAAGAGGTTGTTAATTAACATCACGAGTCAGGTTGCCCCATTTGCCCTCTCCGAGCCTCACGAACCGGTTCTTGCCACGCGAAAGGGTCACTCGTACTAGGTCTGTCTTTGCGTCCAGCGTCTCTGCGATACTCTCGGCGTCCAGCGCCCCGCGAGCGAGCAAGGCCGTGATCCGTTCCGGCATCGGCAGCCCCTCGCTGAGTTCTTGGGAGTCCCGCACGTCGAGCTCGTGGAACACCGTAGCGGGATTCTGAAAGTCGATTCGGTACGCCATCGGCCTGCGTAACTTACCTGAATTGATTTTGCGGTGCCAAAGGGAGAACTCCAGCGAGTCGGCGTCCATCTTCTGAGACTTGCGCACCTCCCAGACGCTACGGGGTAAGTTGACCCAGTAAGGCGAGTTCCCAGCCACGGCCATGTAGCCATTACGCCGGGTTATATACGCTCCGGTCGGGACCGTAAGACAGTGAACGGTTCCTTCATAATCCACCGTTTCAACATTTCGAGGGCGTATTGAGAGTTGACGGCGTGGGTCAATATGAACTACCCATTGGTCAAGGTGGAGCAGTTGCGGGCGCGGTCGGAATACCACGCGTGCAGCATAGCCTAACGTGATAGCGAGCATCTGTACATCATCAGCAAGCTGGCGAGAGCTTGACGAATATCGCATGCGGCCATTGGGGGCAAGGGAGCCATCGCCCTCAATGAGTGCCGCAAACAGGGCCTCACGAACCGCCAGGGATGCCGAGAATAAGAAGCGCGGGATGCGCTTATTCGGCGCACCTTTCCCGCATTCTGCCTTTAGCCACTTGCCTAGCCCCGTAGCTTTTCGCAGGCGTAATTGCATTACGGTTTGTTCATGCGGCCTACTCTTTCCATACCACGCCTTGGAGTCATACCCAAGAGCCTCTACTGTCTCGCGCATGGCATCAGCAACTTGACCGACGGCCTGGGTCAACACCGGGGCGTTGCCGTCTAGAGAGCCCTCCGAAAGCCACCACCCAAGGAAACGAGCAAAGGCGGGGCTAATCTCTGTTTGCTCTACGTTAGCGATGCCGTTACTGGCATACGGGAAGAACCAAGCTGATCCGCCAAGTAGTTGACGGGCCTCTTTATAGTGCCACTCACGAGGATTACGATATGGCTTCTTGGTTCCTACCGGTAGTTTATAATCAGGCTTCACAACCATGCGATGGTTGGGCGTCACAAGAATATCGAGACTGCCCTTGGTCTGCCCGGTGAAATGCACCATCTCGCCTTGATATTCGTAGTTATGCACCTCCGTTGGGCGTTGCCATTCAATGTATTCGGTATCCAGATTGAAGCACGCTACCTCGTCTGACAGAGCGACTTCGGGATGGGGCTTCCAGCCCGCCTTGGTTAAGACCTCAGTGTCGCTAGAGTAGCAGCCGTATGGTCCTTTGCGTGGGCCTCCGCCCTTGCTGACGTGCGCGACGATAAGTGACGTGACCTTGAGGGACCGCAGCGCCCGGAAGAACGCGATAGTTTCCTCAGCGCCTTCGGGCTTTCCAGAGCACGCCGGTCCCGCCGAGTCCACGATCAGAAGCTGGATATCGTGCTCCGCCACAAGTGTCTGGACGGCCTGCACGTCGTTTGACAGCGCTTCGTGGCAGAAACGGTATGTCATCGGCGGTTTCTCTATCTCTAGCCCCGTGGATATCATCTCGTGCCGCAGGCTCGTTTCGTCCTTGTCGGCCTCGTAATCGAGATACCCCACATTGCCCGGCTGCACCATGAACCTCTTGGTGGACGCGCCGGAGGCAACCAGTACGGCGCAATACAGCGCGAAGATGCTTTTGCCCAGTCCGCCATCGCCGAAGATAAGGTTGGGCTGGTGCTCAAGCAGGAACGGCTCGATCAGGTAGCTTGTTCCTGACTGCCGTTCCATCGTTGCTAAGTCCACGGCGGGCTCGCCCTCCCGGTGCCTGCGTATTGCCAGCGTCGCTGCCTGAGAGATCATCGCGGCCCAGTCGTAGCCCGGCACCCGGTCGTTGCAGAAGTTGGCGACCTCCTTGCGGCTTCGGGGCGCGTTCAGGGTCAGCCTGTCGGCCTCGACCAGTTCCCCGTCTGGTATGTCCGTCTTGGTTATCGACACTTCGCCCTTCACGGACCCGTCGGAGGACTCTCGCATCCGGTCAAGGCGAATCCTCACGCCGTCGGCATCCCAGTCGAACAGATGGATGCCCGCTCTCCACTCATGCCTTGGGAGGGCCAAAACCTATCCCTTTCTGCTGAGATTTACCAAAAGGCCCCTCGCTATGCTCTCTCAGTATCCCCTGCGCCTCGTGCGGCAGCAGGAACGCGAAGTCGCCCAGTGTCCGGTTCGTACTCCGTGTCATCTCCCAGAAGAACGCCTGCAAGAGATCAAACCTGGATTGCAGCACCTCGAAGTGGTCCAGCAAACGCTCTGTCGCGTACTCAGAGGTGCCTGAGAGCGATTCTGGCACCCCTTCGGCCCACCTGCGTGACCGGCACGTCCGACACGCCTCCGGGGCCTCGTTCCGATCTGCCCACCACTGTTCGCAGACGAGGCAGTGATGCAGGTAGCCGTTGCCGTGACGTGCCTCAAGGTGGCGACGTTCGTTGCTGGCTTCCTGGAGCGTGGTGGCAAAGGTGTCAGTTGGAAGCGTTAATAGTTCCCGATGCATGAGTATTGCAGTCCATTTCTCGCCGCGCCGTTCCCATCTGGCTGCATAGCGATACCGCGAGTCTTTGTATTTGAGTTGGCCCCATTTCCACTTGCCAATCCATGCATCTTCGTCGGCAATCACCGTTGAGGCAACGACCTGCCGTTCTCGGTTGTACAGTGGTACTATCATGGCAAATGGAAAGCCCCCCGTGAAGTGCTCGTCCTGTTCCGGGGTCACGGAGCAGACGTTAGCCACGAGGGGCTATGTTCCCTAGTATAGAATCTGCCTCGTGACCCCGCAACCCTCATGCTATCCCTCGGTGCCGCTGGCTGTCAAGCATGTTTCGGTAGCCAGCCTCCCCAGTTCCCGTGCCGCCTTCGCGCGTGTCCACTCTTGGCGGCACGATATCCAGTGCCCTGCTGTCGTTCCGCACCGTGAGCACCGCAGGTAGACCACAGCGTTGTTGCGCCCGTAGTCCTTCTGGTTCGTGCTCGCAGGCTGCGGGAACGGCCCCGCGACTAGCTGCCAGGTGCAGGTGTGGGTGGTCATTGCTGATCGGATACCCATTCAATGAATCTCTCGATCTCTTGGTCTGCTCGATCTAGGCACGACTGAAGTTCAGTGAGCCCTTCCACGTAGTCTAGGGGCACACTATTCACAGGGAACATATCCTTGACGATCTGGCGAAGAGAATACCCTATCTGGCTAACGTCCGTGCTTCTCCCACCGATATCATACGGGCTGTAACTGCCCAGCCACCGCTTGTCTTTTGGTAACTTGTAGTACTCCATCTCCGTCTCTCTTCGGGGCGCAGAGCCCGCCTACGCCCCATGCGCTCTTTGAAGCCATAACCCATTCTCGTTACTCACCGCGCCGAGAGCGGGTCGGCGCATGTGGCCTTTGGGTTGGCTGCGGTGGCTAGAAACCGAAGCGCCAAACACCGGAATGAAGCGCACCGCAGCCATAATGCCGGGGCCGGGTCGCCCACACGCAGACCCGCTTGCCTATAGGGCTCGTCCCGCGGTGTGGCCGCAGGAACCCCGGTGCTTCGACTCAGCCGCAGTGACAAAGGGGGACCTAAGCGCTGCGGCATGGGACGACTCGCTACCCCTCCGGGTCTGCCGATATGTGCCTCTCCGCGCCTTCGCCCAGTGGGTCCGTGCCGTACATCTCTTCCACGTCCCCGGTCGTCGTTTCCGCCATCTCCGCCGCCTCGTTGGTAGGCGCGGGAGCCTGACGCGGCTGTGGCGCGAGCGCATCGGCTTCTTTGTTGCACCAACCACCGTCCCCTGTTTGATGAGCGGGGCCACGCATCCGGGGTGACTGGAAATAGGCGACACCATGCTCGGCGCAAATGCCGTGTCCCTTGTCAACGACCTCCGGTGCCGACCTGCCTTTGGCTGGTTGCGCTACGTCGCTCGTGCGTGGCATTTCCTCTGCCGGCGTCGTGTCGTAGCCGGCCAGAACGACGATCCATGACAGGATATTGCGGAACGCCTTGCCTGCGGCGCGGGTCTGCGCCATCGACGCCTGAGCGTTCGGGGGTCGGTTGACCCACACATCGTCACCCTTGGTGCCGCACTCATGGGTCGCCGTGGACACCACCATGCCATCTGATAGCCGTATGACCTCGGCCGTCGCCTTGCGCCCAGGGCCATCATGGGGTATCTCGCGGGTGCGAACGGTGTAGCCACAGAACCGACCCACTGTCTGCCACGCCTCAACACGGATATGCTCGCCCTTACCGATCTTCACCGAGAGCTTGTTCTGTGAGATTATGTTCGCCAGGGTCTTTGCCATGTCGGTGGCGCGTTCCACCGTCTGCTCAAGCTGCACCTTGCTAGGCAGTTGCGGCTCCTCATCCGCCTGAATGTCCAGTTGTGTCTCATCAGTCATGCTGGCACCCCCTTCCTTTCCTTGATGCTGAGTTTCTTCGGTCCCTCTAGCCGAGCACCGTCGATAATCGTCTTGACGTCATTACCAAACTTACGAAACGGCTTCAGTTTCGTCGCGTTCCACTTCGCAGGCACAGGCTCGTCGTGCTCCGGCGTGTAGGCCCCCGCTGCTACCAAGTCGGCCTCGGAGACGGTCTCAAACAGCGCCACGAGCTTGCCGTAGTCGTAGGTCACTTTCGACGGTGCCAGCAAGACCTCGTAGCGTTCGTTGGGTATCGCGGTGGCCCCGTCGGCCTCCATGCGGCGGGTCAGCTCCCACTCGATGCGGGACCGTGACTCGGCCAGGTCCGCGATAGCCCCGGTCAGAGCCACGTAGTCCTTGATCAGCGCGTCGTTGTCCGCCTTCACGATTCCGTTGATTTGCTCAATACCTTCAGGCATATCCTACATCCTCCCTTCGCTTCTGAATCTCTCGTACCCACGCCTCGGTGAGCTGCGGGTAAGCCTTGGCGTTGATACCCAGGAAGAACCCCAGGCCCACAGCCTTCACGCCGCCATCGTTCAGGTCCAGGTCCAGTTCACGGAACCCCTGGGGCCACGACGAGTAGTTTTGCCCGATCACGTCCAGCAGGTGGCTACCCATGTCGAGGCGTGGTACGTCCACGTCGCGCCACCAACCTGGGAGATACTCGTCCATGTGGGCAGCGCCCCTGGATGCGCGTTCTGCGAGGATGGTGGCGGTGGTCATTCCGAGATCACCTCGAAATCCTCGTGATTGAATAGTGTCTCACACGGGCAGCAGTTGACCGCCTGCCACTGTGTCGGCCCCGGCGTCTGGTCGTAGAAGAGCCAGATCGTATCGCCTTTGCGTGACTCGACCCAGAACACGCGCCCACAGCGGTGCCGGTGCAACGCGAAGGGTACGAGGGCCGGGAGTATCTCAGGAGGCATCGGTGGGCTCCCATTCAATGAACTCCATCGTGACGCCGTGCTTCGAGCCCCAAGGGGACGAGCTACCGACCCAGAGTGTAGGCGTGACATGCTCGTTTCGCGCAATGTCCCAATCGGGCTTGCACGGCTCGCCCGTGTCCTCGTCGGTGTGCCAGTCGTCGCCCTCGACCGTTACCAGTATCCAGGCCATTCGTTCACTCTTTGCCATTAGGCTTTCTCCTCAAAGGGCTTGAGTGCGGTGTCGAGGTAGTCGTGGTTTGAGAGCGCCACACTGCCGCGTAGGTTGCCCAATGCCTTCCGCGCCGCCGCGACCAGCGCCGTGACACGGGCGTCCTCTACCATAGCGCGATTTCCGCACAGATGTTCAGCCAATGCCCCTACACGGTCGGGCACGACAGACCCCGTAGGCTCATGCTCTAAGAAGACTTTGATTTGTCGGACAAACCACTCCGCCTGGCTCTCTCTCTGCGATACCATTCTCGTGTCCTCCAGTAATGACATACCCGACACACTCGTTTCTTGCCCTGGACGATCATTGTGTTCTCTGCATAAGCGTGGCCTCGCTTGCAGTGAGTGATTGCCCGCCACCGCTCACTGGTTAATCGCGGCCCATTTCCCCGTAGGATGTTTTGCCTGCTAGTGACAGCCTCCAGATGCTTTGGGTTCACACAGTTATGGACACGACAAAGGTGGTCTATCTGCAAGCCATCAGGGATTGGCCCCTTGGCAAGTTCATAACTGAGACGATGCACATATGTCACACGATTATCGACAAAGATAGTGCCGTAAAGGCGTCCGTTATGGGCGCCCAGCCACAGCCAGCATCCGTTAGGGCCGGGTTGCTTACGAACCTTGGCCCACAGTCTTTCCTCTGGTGACGGCCTTGGATAAAAACCTGCTGGCATACCTTTAGCATATCACAGTTGCGCGAGTTTGTCCATGAGGAACCTTGCGAGACCAGGCGGGTCAATGTGTTTGAAAGCGTCGTGGTCAAGATCGCGATAGGCGCTTATCCATTCCACCACCGTCGCGTAATCGGGTGCTAGGTGCGGGCGTCGGCCCGATTCCAGGGCCTCGGTGCTGATGTCACGGCAGGCTTGAGCCTCCGCCCTTTGGCGACGGCGGACTTCCATGCTTGCGGGTAGTGCTCTAGGTTGCTCGCTCATAGCCCCTCCTTTGCGCGGTCCTTGCCCGCGTCCATCTGTGCGCTGATCCACGCCTCTCTCGCGGCCTCGTAGCAGGCGAGACAGATGTTCATGGTGCCGCGTTCGATCTCTTCTATCGTGAACGTCTCAGGCTCGGTGGAGGCGCACAGGGCGCATGGGTCAGACATTGGCAATGACTCCACGGGCCCTGGCGACGGCGTCCCGACCAGCTTTGATGCGGACCTCGTAACCGCAATCACAGGGCTCTATATCGGTCAAGGCTATGGCGCAGACACCCGTATGCTGTGCTCCTCCATCTCGGGACAGGGCCGCGCATGCCGCCAGTAAATCAGGTGCGGCGGCGATGAGGCGGGCGTTGGCGTCCACTGTCTCACCGCTACGGAATGCTGTAGAGCTATGTACCTTCGCCAATAAGGCAAACTCCCCCTCGTCACGGCTTGGATTGATATAGACGCCACCGTCAAGGTTGACGGCCTTCCACGGCCCCGGTGTATGCTGCTGTTCCATGATCCTGTCCCCCTTTCGTTGCTACCGAGTCTCTCTCTTTGCCTTCGCTGCCGCCCACGCCAACTCTCCAAGGCTCCAGCCAGAGCGGCCTGGCCCCGTGCGGAACCGTGAGGGTTCTAGCTCTCCAAGCTCCCCGCGTCTCTGATGGCCCATAAGGTGATGCCAGTGGGCAAGATTGCCCCGGAGTACCTTCCCACAAAGCTCACAGTGGCCCCGCCATGTGTTATGAGCCATACGCCGCCCTCTCGACGTCGTCATAGCATTCTGAGGCTACCCCATCTACACCCTCAGTGTAGACGACCTGCTTATGGCCTTTTCTCAGCGTTGTCCCATCGCCAAGCCCCGCGATGAGAATAGCGGCATGAAGCGGGGACTTGAACGCCGCCAGATACTGGCCCTCTACGTTATAGACCTTCCATTGTGGTGATGCTGCCATGTCGTCCTCCTCTCGCCTAGCGTCCTCGATGGAGCGCCCGTGGCATCAGGCGCTCGGAGCGGGGAGGCTAGGTTATTTGCTTGACCTGACCGGCCCCAACCAAGACTTTTATCGACGTTTCCGGATATCCTGGCTTTCCGAGCATGATCTTGACCACAACTTCTCCGCTCGGATATATGTCAACCACTGTGCCCTGTAGCTGAACCTTGTCTCCGACTAAAACCATCGTCTCCATCCTTTCTGCCCGGCCTTGGCACCGGGCCTGGGGTTTACGGGGCCGAAGCCCCGGCCTCACCTAGGCGCGCTTGCTGAGCAACTCGCCCACCAGCGCGGTGACGGCCACTTTCATGGGGTAGCTGGTCCGTGCCGGCCAATTGCCGTTCTTTTCGGAGCCGGCCTCACCGATGGCGCGATAGGCTGTCATGGCTTCCGCGTGGTTCAGGGTCCCAGACGCGAACGCTCGCGACTGTGCGTTCTGGTAGGCGACCCGCTCGAGGTCCGTGATCGCCATTTCGGCGTCGGCCTGCTCCCAGCTCACACCGTTGAGCGCCGTGTCGCCCAGCTTGTCGACCTTGCCCTTGACCATAGTCGCGTACTTTTCGATCCGGTTACTCATGTCTATACCTCCATCTCGATTCTAACGGCCTTGCCGTCCTTGATCGCATAGTTGACCGGCTCGTCGGACTCGTGAGTTTCCCAGTCCCGCAGCGCGAGCCACCGCATTGACAGCTCAAGCCCGTAGGTTTCCGCTTCTTCCCTTGTCGCGAAGCGAAGCGCATTGTAGGCGAAGGGCCCTGACTCCGTCGTTCTGCATCCCAGCTTGTAGGACATGGCTATCATGAATTTCACCTTCCAACTCGAAATTCCCTTTAGTGTAGGCCGTAGGCTACGTTTTGAACCGCTGGATTCCAGCATCGGCGGCAGTCGCCACACTTGTTGCCCTGTTTGGGTGCTGGACAATTGGCGTCACCGTTACTCGAGACGGTGGACGTCGGCAGCCCGAACCCCGTGGGCGGCGCGCCGTCGACCATGTGGGCTGATAGGCGTATGGTCAGGTTCGCGGGTATCGTTCCGCCGACCTTGCGATAGTCGGTGACAATCTTGTATTCGCGTGTTGGCAACCAATGGCGAATGTTAGGGGTTCGGGATGCTATCTGGCAAATTCGGTTCAGGTGTTCCACTGATTGCAAATCACCAGAGTCATGCCATCGGAAGTCTACGGTTTGGCGTTCAAGCAACGTTACCATCGCGTCGACCCATTGCGGATGTCTGATACTGTCTAGGCGACGATACAAGGCGGGTTGTACGGTCTTCGCATACCGTGCATAATTGCCCTTTCGGGCGAAGCACTCGTGGCAAACGGACCCAGGTATCTTGACCAGCTTTGCGCCGGTCTTGCATTCCGCTGCGGGTAAATTGGAAGCCTTACCTGGCATTTTCTCCGGCTCCGATAGACCGCCGGTAATGGCTTTGGCGTCCGATACTTTCATGGCTGTCCCCCTTTGCTAGAATCCAGTCTACTGACTGGTACAGGGGTAGACTATCACAGTGTTCTTGATATTGTCAAGCCCCTAGGGATTATTGCTATACTTAAAACATGGACCGTACAACCCGCAAAACAGCGCTTACCCTTAAACAGCAACGTTTCGTTGACGCATATCTAGGCGATGCCCACGGGAACGCCACGCTTGCTGCTCGCGAAGCAGGGTATCAGGGAAATGACGTTACCTTACAAGCCACCGGATCGGACCTAGTCTACCATCCTCTGGTATCATCTGAAATCGAACGCCAAAAGGCGGCTTTGCGCCGTAAGACAGGCGTTACAAGGGAATGGCTTACGGAAAGAACACAGCAACTAATCAACGATGCTGCGGCGGACGGAGCCCACGGACCAGTTACGAAAGGGCTGGAGCTCCTAGCGAAACTTCACGGTCTACTCGAGACAAAGGGCAAGCTGGACATATCCGTTGCGCACCGTGTCGAGGCCCTAGACGGCCTAGACGTGGAAGAGCTAAGGGTTATTGTGGCGGCCTACCGTGAAAGCCAGAAAATGCTGCCGGCGCCTGCCCAGGGTGACGGATGATGTAGGTGCGAGGCCCGGGGCGCGACGGTATCCCGCCACCCAAGGCACCGTGGGGCTGATTCATAGCTGCGGTGTGCGCACACTATAGAAGTTATGTCAAGCTGGTAAAGCTAGCAGGGGCCGCCGACCCCGCATCACGCGAATAGAGGAACGCGCACGAGACCGATTCTCTCAGAGCGAAGGGGGGACATCGATTTGAAAAGGGGACCCTACTTTGGGGACTCTTTCCGTGAGCCCCCGGCAAGTCGCGGGTCGATGGCCGCTACCTTGACACGGCATGATAGGGTGTTGTAGGGTATTGTCATGGGATCGAGGCAGCGGTTGATATTCGAGTGGGTGTGCGATCTGTGCGGGCATAACTGGCAGCCCACGCCAAAGAAAATCCGGCGCGGGATGCAGCCGTTCCGGGATAGTGGTGTGCCTCAGATGTGTCCACGGTGCACGTCGTGGAAGTGGAACCGTGGTAAGCCGAAGCCGGACAAGGTGACGGCATAGGAATAGGGCCGGCGAAGGGGAATCACCCGCCCCTTAACATAGCCGGACGCGTGTCGATCGCGGGTGAGTCCGTAGTAGGCACCGATAATCAAGGGGCGGGCTCCGAGGAAGGCATGGCCTCGGACGGTGAACGGACCTAGTCGGCGGTTCGGGCGGAAACGTATCGAACCTAGCGCAAGTAACGTTACGGGAACATTCTTTCGTGAATCCGGTGACGCTTCCCTGGGGCGTATTGCGTAACATAGGTTGACGGTGGTCAACACGTAGCTGTCAACATTTCGGGTGGTAATTAACATCTCTACGCGGGCTTATAGGCCCGCTGATGTTAATTACTCTCGTAGGGGGTAACGATACCGGCGTTCGACGTTCTCATGTGGTCTCAATCAACGTAGCACTTCAATCCAGCATCAAGGGGAATCTCCGCCTAGCAACGTTTCCGTCGTGCCAGTCAACGTAGCACCTTGGAGCCTAGCTGTGCCATGTAAGGGAGGGTGGAATGAGTTCGCGGCGGCCCACGAGTGAGATCATCGCGACTCTGGGTGAATGGTCCGTAGCGGGGTCAGCCGCAGATACGAATGTTCAGCGTGAGGCCCTCATTCGCATTCTGGAGAATCAGGAAGAAATCCTAGCAAAGCTAAATCTTATCGGGCAGTCCCTAGCGTTTGGACCCGTCGTCCTTGAGGCCCTGAAGGACATGCCGCCGTACGTCTCGGAGAACATTGGGGGGGACGAGCCGTGATCGTCTGGCTCACCGGCAACAGTGGCGCGGGGAAGACCACTCAGGCTCGGAAGATGATGCGGGAGGGCGACATTCTGCTGGACGGGGACGAGTTGAGGGAGTGCTGGCCGGAGCTGGGGTTCTCGTCGGCGGACAGGTGGATATCTAACATTCGGACGGCGCACCTGGCGAAGATGCTGGAGGGGCAGGGGTTCCGGGTCTACGTGGCGACCATATGCCCCTACCGTATGCTGCGGGACGTGGTTCACGGCATCACGGGGTGCCGGTTCTTGTATCTGGGCGGCGGTCAGCCGAACTCCGAGGAGTACCCGTACGAGCCGCCGACGAAAAAGGAGCGGCTGGGCAGCTTCCTGGGCGTCACGGTTAAGATGAAGGCGCAGGTGAGGGTATGACCGTTCGAAAGTCGGGCAGCCAGTGGAAGCTGATCTCAGGCAAGGGCAAGGTGCTTGGGACTCACGCGACGAAGGCCAAGGCGGAGGCGCAGGAACGTGCCATCCAGGCCAGTAAACACGGTCGGGGGAAGAAGTGACCCGGTCCGGGTCGTCCCGTAAAAGGTTTGGGCTCCTTGCCTTTGATATTATCGGTAGGGATTTAGCACGCGTTGTTCGCGACGCACTAACCGAGCGAGACGCTCTTGTCTTGGAGCTACGGTATGGCCTGGCCGGTGCAAAGCCCCAGACCCTCCGACAGGTTGGGAAACGCTTTGGTGTCAGCGGCGAGAGAATCCGCCAGATCGAGGCCAAGGCCCTCCGGTCTTACAGGAAACGTCTCTGCTGGGCACTGTTTCAAGACTGTGCCGAGAGCGCGGAGTTCCGTGTCCGTGCCCTGGACCTTTTGGGCAAACTGGAAGAGGAAACTAAAGAGAGGGAGCGAGAGCGGCTCAGGCCCGAAAACCTGCCCTGGTATGACAGGCCGATTGAGGTGTTGAATCTGTCGAAGAGGGTGCAGAATGCCTTGAGGCGCAACAACTACAACTGCCTGGGCCAAGTCGTAACGGCCCACGACAGGCGCTTACTGGACTGTCAAGGCTTCGGACCTACCTATCTTGCAGAACTAAACGGCGCGATTGAACTGTATGTCAAAAAGGAAGAAGAGGGAGAACGCGAAAATGGCCTCCATCCGGTGCTGAGTTGACCACTCCGCTTCTTGATAAACAGCGCCTTGCCGACCTCGGTCCCGCAGCCGAGATGGTTCTGGCCGGCCGCGACTTCATCAACTTCCTCGACTATGTCTACATCATGGAGCCGCCGCCGGGCCGGGGCAAGATCAAACTGGAGAAGTGGCCCCACGTGCTGGAGATGGCTCACTCGCTGCTGAACGAACGGCAGCTCGCCATCCTCAAGGCGAGGCAGATCGGCTTCTCTTGGATTCTCGCCGCCTACGACGTCTGGCTCCTGCGTTTTCACGAGGGCGCGGTGCTGCTGAACCTCTCCAAGGGGCAGAACGAGGCCACCGCGCTGTTGGGGAAGGTCCGGTTTATCTACAAGGCCCTCCCGGAGGCATGGCAACTGCCCCTCGGCACCGACTCTCGCTCCGAGATTTCGATACCCGGAATGTCCTCCAAGATCATGGCGTTGCCCGCCACGGAGGACGCGGGCCGGTCGGAGACGGCGACCCTGGTGGCGCAGGACGAAGGGGATTTCCATGAATTCCTCGACGCCAACCTGGCTGCCGTGAAGCCCACCATCGACGCGGGCGGCCAGATCGTCATGGGGTCCACGTCGAACAAGAAGAAGATGATATCGCTCTTCAAGGAGCTGTATCGCGGGGCGCCGAACAACGGCTGGAAGGCTCTCTTCTACCCGTGGCATGTCCGACCCGGACGGGACCAGGCATGGTACGAGAGGACGAAGGACTCCATTCCCGAGACCTCCGATATGTCCCCGGACCTCTACATGGAGCAGGAGTACCCGGCATCGTCCACTGAGGCGTTGGCCCCGGCGAGATCGTTGCAGGCGTTCGACATGGACATCCTGAAGGACATGGAAGAGGACTGCCGTAGGCCCGTCGAGACCCTGGGCCCCATCAACATCTACCAGAAATGGCGTATGGGCCGCAAGTACATGGCCGGGACGGACGTTTCCCACGGGGTGGGCCGCGATTACTCGGTGACAACCATCATAGACGCCCAGACCGGCTACGTGGTGGCTGATATCATGGACAACATGGTCGGCCCGGAGGAGCTTGCCGAGGCATCTGTAAGGCTGCTCACCGACCCTGAGTGGGGATACCGAAGCCCCATCTGGGGCATCGAGGACAACGAGTGGGGTATAATCGTCATCAAGGCGGCGGAGGCGGTCCACTACCCGCGCATTTTTCATCGGGAGACAGGCAGGGGTTCTAAGAAGATCGGCTGGCACACCGACGGCAGCAGTCGGTTCGTTCTGTGGGGCGAGCTGATTCAGGCCGTGGCGTCTCGGCACCTGATCGTGCCGAACAAGGCCGGGCTGGACCAGTTCTCGACCGTCATACGCAACACTGACGCACGCGGGACAATAGAGGCGATGGTCGGAGCGCACGACGACTACCCGATGGCCGTGGGCATCGCATGGCAGATGAGGAAATGGGCCTACTCGGGAGGCATGGTGGACGACGTGATAATCAGCTACGGGTGGTAAGGCGATGGCAACTATCTCTTTTGACCAAAGGCCGACCGGGAAGTTCATAGACGACCTGTTCACGTCCTTGTCCAACACCTGGAAGGCAGCGCACCGGGACTGGGAGATACGTGATACCTACTACCATCGGACCTACTCTCTTTGGACTCCCGAAAAGGAGCAGACACGGGGCAAGTATCGGCCCTCCACGCCCACCAACGTTATCGACCACGCCGCCGATACCCAGCTTGCGTTCGAGCCGCGAGTTCACCGAGAGCCCGTAGGCGACTCCCAGGAGTCCAAAGAGGCCGCCAACCGTATCGAACTCGCCATGAAGGCCGTTCTGGACAGTTCCTCCCTGATGGAGTTGATGCTGCCGTGGAAACAGATGGGGCGGCACCTCGTCCACTACGGCTATACCCCGGCGGACGGCCCGGTACTGAACCTGTCGGATAGGCCAACCAAGCCGAAACGGAAGAGGGGCGAGGACGACGACGACTTCAGCCTTCGGGAGGATATCTTCAGGGCGGGGCAGAAGAACTGGAATCCCGTTCGCATTCGCTCCACGCACCCGGCGCGAGTGCTACTGGACCCCCTGAATAAGCAGCCGCGGTACGCCGTCAAGAACATCTCGATAGTGGCGCACGAGCTTCACGAGATGTCGAAGCAGAAGGCCAGCAGGGGCCTTCTGGACGCACGGGTCTTCGATCTGGAGAACATCGATCCCTACTCCCTCGTTGAGATCATCGAATACTGGACGAGGAGGTGGCACGCGGTCAAGCTCAAGTCCGGGGAGATTCTCTGGACCGAGCCTTCACCGGGCGGAATTGTTCCCTTCGCGCACGCCTACGCGGGCTTCGGCATGGAGCCGACGGACCTCAAGAAAGTAGACCCCAAGTTCATGGCGGCAGGACTGCTCGGCCCCATCATAGACTCCATCAAGAACCAGGCGCAGTCCGCGTCGGCCAAGCACCAGCTTCTCATAGCCGCTGCGTACGCGCCGAGAGGGACCCCGCGCGATCCGTCGGAGATGGCGCAGCAACTTCAACAGGACCTCATTCAGGGCGAGGAAGGCGACCTCTGGACAGTCAAGACCAAGGAGATCACCCGGTGGATGTTCGAGGTGGGCCGAGAGGCCGCTACGGACATCGAGCAGGGAACGTTCTCTCGGGCGCTGGCCGGGCAACGAGAGGCCGGCGTCAACACCGTCGGCCAGCAGGCGATCCTGTCCACGGCGGCTCAACGCAAGTTCGCGGCGGCTGCGGTACAACTGCAACACCTGGCGTCGATCACCGCCGGGAACATTCTTAGGCTGGTGGACCTGGCGATCAAACGGCCCATTGGCGCCGAGGGCAAGGAATTGCGGCCCGCCGACATCGCCCATAACTACGATATCAAGGTCACCTTCGAGGTCATCGACCCCCTACTGGAGCTTCAGAGGCGGCAACTGGGCATTCAGGAGGTCCAGACGGGCCTGAAGGACATGGAGACCTACTGGCAGGAGGACGCCCGAATAGAGGATGTCGTCGGCCTGAGAAAACGGCTGATGATGGACAAGATTCGCAACTCTCCCATCGTGGCTGCGAAGTTCGCCCAGGAGACGGCACGCGAGATGGGCCTCGGTGGAATCGTGGACGAGGAGATGGCGCTGGCGATTGTTACGGACGGCGAGTCGCTTGAGGGCGGTCCCGGCGCCGGTGTCGAGAACCCGATGGACGAACGGGGCAATGGCGCGGCGCCGACCACCGAACGGCAGGCCAACCGCAGGCTCCGGAACCCGGTCAGCCCGGACACCGCCAGTCCCGGCGACCTGTTGAGGTAGGGTATGGGCTTCTATTTGGATAAAATTGACAAGGATAACGATGTGCGGCGCTATCAAGCCGCAGTGGAGATAGCGTTCAAGGGCCATCATGGTGGGGCTATGGGGTTTGTTTACTTCCACTGTGAGGCGTGCGATGCGAGCAAGGTGATTGCCATATCGGGAGCCCTCATGGTTCCCAATACCTATCTAGGCAGGGCGTTTTTTGAGCAGAAAGGTGTCTATGCGCCGGAGGGGTGGTTCATGCACGAAAATATGCTGTACTGCCCAAAACATCAGGTTGGGGTGATAACCCCAGAGCGGTAGGTAAACAATGCCGGCACAAAATGAGTTCACACAGGCAGTCCGCGAGGTCGTGGACGAGTTTCGTTTGGGCGCCAAACGTGGCCTAAAACGCCGCCCGAAGCCCAAGCAGTTCATGGAAGAGGTCGGCAGGGGCCGAAAACGGAACGACCGGGTGAGCCAGCACTATCGTGACAGCAATATCTCACGGCATTACCTGAACGGGGGTCAGTAGATGGGCGGTCCGTGGACTGACAAAACGCGAGAGGAGGCGAAGGCCGAGGGCAAGGAGCAGGACTGGCTTGCCCTCACCCGCCTGGCGCAGGCCCTTAACGAACTTGTTGGGAACCGGGCCGCACGGGACGCGGCAGGCCAGGCCACAGCCGAAAGAAACATCAAGGGAGTGACCTTTGGCCCCGCGCCCACTACCCTCGAAGAAGAGGCCGAAGAAGAGGCCGTTTTCGCGGCAGAACGCGGTGCAGGGCCAGAAGAAGAGCTTCTAGCACCTCGGCCTGAGTTCAAGCGTGTCTGGGACCGCGACTCCGCCTCCCACCTTGCCGATCAGATCGTTAGCCTGATCGGGCAACGCACGCCTGTGCCGACCGATTTCGATGTTTACGCCTATGTGATCGACAACCTCCTCTCGGGAGACCGTGGCGACTTCCCGCTTGGCGACTCACGAGCGTTCCCCGACATCCCCGGTGTCTCAGGTGCGGTGGCGTCCGCCACGAAGTTGTTTATGGCGGAGCAAGAGAGACTTCTCGATCGCTTCCCGCAGCACGGACTGTATGAAGATCAGTTGCGAGAGGCCGCTCGCGCCCTTGAGACGGAGGGGCGGATCACCAGTAGCGTTCGTGACGCGATACTGGCCCCCGGCTCTCATGTACCCGACGCCGTCCAGTCTGAGGCTTTTCGGCTGGTCACTACCTCCCTGAGCCCCGCCAATGTGAACCGGCTGGCGTTGGAGGCAAGGGTGAGGGCCGGTAGCCTGGAAAAGGCCTTCGGCACCACCATGCGCGCCGAGGGCTTCAATGAGCGGTTCCCGGGACTTGGAGAGCCGCCAGTAGACCAGTCCGGCAGGTTCGGGTCTACTTTTGGGGCTCCAGAAGGAAAGGCTTTCCCCTCTACCAAGAAAGCTGTGGACGCCCTTATGAGGTCAGTGGGCCTTCAGGCCGACCCGTCACTAATAACCGACTCGGATCAAAAGAAGGCGTTCGTACAGACGAAGGCGGAGCTTGTAGAGCAACTCGAAAATGTGCGCCAGGCGGCGCTGGAGCACACAGGCGATCCTGTGGTAGCCCAGCAGGCGATGTTTCAGGAAGCCCTCGGTATTTTACAGACGCCTGAGCCTCTTGCCCATCCAAGCGTTGCCCCCGTCGGCGTCCCTCAAGAGAGCGGGTTCCAGAGCCGCTTGAATCAGATCACCGCTCGTATCGCGGGAACAAAACGCCGCGAGGACGAGCAGAAGCGCCTGGAGGAAATTGAGAAGGCCCGGCCAAAGACCGAATCGGACGCCGACAGGGCGTTCTCGGAGTTCGCGTTCCTGGCTGGGTTCAAAGTAGACTCCATCACCGACGAACGTCAGACGGACATCGCTCGCGTCGTCCTGGCGAACGAGGGGATAGACGAGGCCCTCGGACGCCGTATTCTTGGCGAATTGCCTGGGTTCCAGAACGAAAAGATCAACCTCGACTTCGCGGAGAAGGGCGACATCGGAGACATTCTGGAGCGGATTGGCCTCTTCTCCGATGACCCCAACGTGCAGCAGGTCATCGAGAGGGAACTGGCGCCGGCGCTGGAGCCCTTCGTCAAGCGGGCCGCCCGGCGCGATCCGTTCACCCTCGACCTCTCCTCGTTCGTGGCGTCCCAGATAGGCCCCGCGTTGGACTTTAGAGACATCGAGGTTCCCCCGGCCCCGGAGGCACCGGGCCTGTTAAGGCCGCCGATCTTTGGCGAGATTGCCGACCCCTCCTTTATAGAAAGGCAGTTGCCCGCTCCCGAAGACCCGTTGCTTGCTGCCACCCGAGAGCAGATCGAGCGCGGCGGAACCATCCAGGGCATTATCGAAGACCTCGAACGGCGCTTCGACCCGCGAGAGTTGCCTCTGCCGCCGGGTATCGGGGCAGCAGCAGAGGAGAGGACGGGGGAGGCGATTCCTTCTCTTGCCGCAACGCCGATTCAGGAAGCGTTCGAGCGAGCGGTGCCCCAAGTAGGTGTCCAAAACGTCGATATTCTGAATGTCCTGAACGACATCGCACCCGATAGCCCTGGCCTCTGGAACTTCATCGCAGATCGAATTGCCGAGTTAGGTGAGCAGTTCCAAGACTTCGCTGGTGCCGAGTTTGAGCGCCGAGAGAGGGCCGCTGCGGGCGACCCGGCGGAATTATCGGCTGAAGGTCAGTTATTCACACGAGAGGAACAGGCCGCATTCGTTCTCTCTCAGATTGACCGGACGCCAATCAGCTTTGTTGAGTTCCTCCGTAGCAAGGAGCCGTCGCTACGGGCCGAGTTCGAGGTCACGCCTACGGGCCGGGCGGAGCAGGCGGAACGAGACGAGATAGCCCGGCGTTTCGAGATAGAGCAACGTATTGGCGATCCCGGCATACTCCAGTTGCTTGGCGCGGTGTCTGGTACGTCGTCGGCACGTTTCAACTTCCTCGCTGACCAGCTTGAGGGCCTTGAGCAGCAGTTCGAGGGCCTGACACAGCCACGGGAGCCAGAGGACTTTCCTGTCACCTTCCAGATGTTCCGTGGCGCGGGAGTGCCAAAGACCACGGAGACTATTCTCTCCTCCCAGGCACCGGAGGAGATCAGGCGTCTGCGCGCGACGGGATTTGGTGACGATAGGGGGAACGCGCAGATCATCGAGGACGCGCTTGCAAGAGCAACGGCGGCCAACGCGCCGCCACCGCTGCCGTCCTTCCCTGGGTTTGTGGCCGAGCAGGTGCCAAGTATCCTTGACCTATTTGGCACCACTCCTGCGGGCCAACGAGAGATCGAGGCCGCTGAGGAGGCCCAGGTTCGATTCAAGACGGAGCAGATACTCTCTGATCCGAGTACGTTATCGTTCCTCCGGGCCGAGGCTGGCGAGTCGGTGGCCGCGCTCACGGCGTTCACGAAAGACCTGCCGGGATTCGCCGAGGAGATCGCTCGCGCGGAGATAGCGGGCGGCCCGATGCCGTCGGCGCAGGACTTCATCACGGGGGCGCGACAGAGGTTCGAGTTGTCGCCGGCGGGACTTCGGGAGGAACAGCGCCTCGCGGACGAGGCCGAACGAGAGAGGGTGGCCTTTGAGCGTGTAGCCGAAGAGACACGTCTTTTTGAGGAACAGGGCCTCATTCGGGAGGCCGCGTTGTCTCCTGAGGTACTGAACCTCATTCGAGAGCAGGCCGGAGAGAATGTCTCCCAGCTTCGCTTCCTGGGTGGTGAGTTGCCACGCCTGGCAACCGAGTTCGTTCAACAGGGCATTGAGGGAGGCTTCCCCAGTTTCGTGGAACGGGAGTTCCCGACCCTGGCGGAGACGTTCCGGGTGTCGCCAGCGGGATTGACGGAGGAGTTGCGGCTGGAGAGAGAGGCGGAACAGGCGCAGTTGGGCATTGAGCGAGAGGCTGAGAGAGCCCTACTTGAGGAGCAGGCTGGGGTCGAACGTGACGTTCTACTGGACCCCGCCACTTTCAATCTGTTTGCCGGTCAGGCCGGCGAAAGCGTGGCCCGGTCTCGGTTCCTCTTCGGTGAGCTGCCCCGGCTGGCGGAGACCTTTGCGGGGCTAGAGGACCGCCCTGAGTCGTTTCAGGAGTTCGCCGAGCCGCGCTTTGATCGATTGGAGACGCTGTTCCAGGCGACTCCTGCGGCGCTGTCCGAGCGTCAGCAGTTGGCGGCCACCACGGAGCGAGAGGCGGAGCAACGACAGCAACGTGCGCTCCGCAGCGGTGGCCGCACTCGTTCGGCCAGGGTGCGAGTCTAATGCCGCCACCGGGCCAGAGGAGGCCCAGAGACGCTACTGCTCCCGAAGCGGGTTTCTCCCGTGAGGAGATACTGGAGTCGTTCGAGAGACCGGTGCAACTCCCGGCTCAGCAGCGACCGGCCCAGGATAGGCCGCCCACCTTCCGCCAGGGCAATACGATACTGTCCCTTGACGAGCAAGGCAACGTCATCGGGCAGACCCAGCTTGGCCCTGCCGACCCACGGTTCAGCGCCTTTGCTACTCTTTTCGGCCCAGAGGAAGAGGAAACTCCAGGGCTGCTCGGCCAAGTCCCCGAAGCCTTCAAGGAGTTCGGGGGGACTCTTCTGAGAGGTCTCAAGGCGCCATTTGGAGAGGTAGAGCCACCGCCAGTGAGGCCGGGCATTTTACCTATGGTCGGACGGATCGCTGGCTCTATACCGACTTTCGGTGCGTCTGAGGGCGCGGTAACGCCAGAGGAAGCTAGAGACCCGTTCTTCACGGCTGCGGCGGCGTTCCCAGCCTTTGGGGGTGTGGTGGCTCCGACATTAAGAGCGGGGAGCACCTTGGCGAGAGGCGCGACGGCAACAGAGAGGGCCGCAGCGGGGAGGCTCCCTGAACAGATGGGGAGGCTCCCTGAACAGATCAGGAGAATTCTGGGTAGGGGTGAGCAAGGAATTACAGGCTTCCCAAGGGCCACGCCGGAGATTCTACGCACTCCCCATACTCCTCAGATATCACGAACTCCACTTGCTGGTGAGATTGGCTTCCGTGAGGCGGTTGGCGGACGCCTGCCCGCAGCCCTTGAAAGGCCGCCTGCCGTTGCCCCTGTGGCGGAAGCGGCGGCAGCCGAGGGTGGGTTTAGGCCGCCGATCAGAGAGGTTCAAAAAGACCTCTTCCGTAGAACCGGTGGGCCGTCTCCTGAGATAGTCACTCGCGCTCCGGTACGCCGGGGCGAGGCGATACCGCTAGGTGGAGGGCGCGACTTCCCGTTCATCGTTGACGATATTCTTGAACTGCCCCGTAACCAAGCGTCGATGGACTTTATTGCCAAGAACGCTGGCAGAATAAACATCGTGGGAGAGAACCCTGTCACGAACTCTCTGCGTGTTCGACTTGGAGGCCAAGCGGCTCTTCCACCTGGCCGTGGGGGGCCGCTTGCCCGGCTTGGAGATGTTGCGGCACCAACGACAGGTGCGCCCGCGAGGGCAGAGACCGCAGCGTTCACGCGAGAGTTGAACTCGATCGTCTCGGGCTCTGTGGACTCGCTGGCTTCTCCCGTGAGCCAGGGCAACAAGTTCGTGGCTGCACTCAGGCCCTTCAACGAGGTGATCTCCGAGGTCGTGACGACCGACAACGCCACTCTCCAAGGCTCTCTGCGCGGCCCTGTGTCGCTAATCAACCCCTCGGTGCTGAAGAATACCGAGGTTGGCCGCGCTATTACTGCCTTTGAGAGACAGAGGGTTGCCACTGGCGAGCTTGTGGAAACGACTCTGGGGGCAGCACTTGACTCTCACGCGCGATCTTTCTCGGGCAGGCTGCCCGTTGCTATCGACAATGACGGCTTCGTGAAGGGAACTGGGAAGCTCTGGCAGGACGTGTTCAGCAAGCGCGGGACAGGACTCGGCCAGAGAGAGCGGGCCTATATAGATGACTTCCTGAGTGTGGTGGACGAGGTGGAGAAACTTCGCATCGACGCGGGACTGAAACCACGACCGAAGTTGGCGGGGGGTGCCCTGTACGTGCCCAGGCAGGTCGAGGGGATACGCGGCATCGAACTGGTGCGGCCTTCCAACCCGAACCTCCAGCGTGTCTATGAAGAGGCGACAGTTGGTCGTTTTGTCGGTGGCATCAACTACAAGACCAGTCCACGGGACACCCTCGATATCCATCTGCGTGCCGCCTATCGTGAGATCGCGGAGAAACAACTTGCTGATGCTCTGGAGCCTATATCGGTCACGGCCAGAGACCTAGTGTCAGAGGGTCTACGGAACCAGATGTCAGCCGCAGTTCGGAGGCGTTTGGTTGCCGAACGTGAGGTTCGTCGTCTCCGCGTTCCTCGAGCGAACAAGACTGGCCCGTCCACCGCCGCCGAGAAGACGCTACGGAAAGAGTTGGCCGACCAGCGCCAGGCGGCGAACGCAGAGTTCAAGGCTGCTCGTGCCGACTACGCATTCACCAAGGGCAAGTACGTGAAGGCCATGGAGGCCGCTCGGAAGGCGGAGATCGCACCCGGCACCTTGTTCGGCCTCACCGACGACGCGATCCCCATTGCGTCCTGGCGCAATCGGTTCTTCCCGAGGGAACAGGCGGAACAACTCACTGAGGCGCTGGGTGCTTTCGGGCGCACGAAGGCAACGGCGAACTTCGCGGCTCGTGGGGGAGGAACCCTGGTCAACCAGATACGGTTCCTCTCGGCGGTAGGAGACTTTGCGGAGCCCTTCATCCAAGGCCTGCCCGTCCTGGCGGAGAACCCGGTAGCCTGGGCAAGGGCGACAACGTTGCACTATCGTGCCTTCTTTGACCCCACCGTGCAGGCGAAGTTTATACGCGACCACCTCTCCACATTTCAGGAGATGGCACGTCACGGTGTAGCCATAGGTGACCCTGAGTTCTTTGCTGCCCTTCAACGTGGGCAGGGGATACCTGCCGGAGCACTCCTAGAACTCCTCCCGAAGGGGCAGGAGGCTCGTCGTTTCGCACGGCAGGCTGGCCGTCAGACCTTCGGGCGCTTTCAGGCTTCGTACAATGTCGGCCTCGGCTCCGCACGGGCATTGGTCTGGGAGGGATTGGAAGATGCGTGGACGGGCTCGAAAGCGGAGCTTGCGTCGTATATCAACAACCTCTCAGGAGGTCTAAACAGCCGTGCGCTTGGGGTTTCTCCCTCTGTTCGAGAGGTTGAAGGCATCTGGTTGGCTTTCTCGCCTCGGCTACTGCGTTCGACCGTCGCGTTGGTCAACGACGCCGTGCAGGGCTCTATTTCGCTAGCTCGACCGGGTGTTGAAATCACGGCGAAACAGCAGCGGTCCATGCAGTCCCTTGGGAAGTTGGCGGCTGGCGCAACAGCCATGTATACGCTGTCGGGCGCGGCCCTGGGTAAGGACTGGGAGCAGATCAGCGAGGGGCTGAACCCCCTGAACGGCAAGAGATTCCTCTCTCACGAGATCAATGGAGATTGGATCGGTGTCGGGGGCCAGGTTCGCGCTATCGCCCAATTCGCCGCGCATCTGGGCTCTACCTTGGCTCCGGGGGGAGAGTCGTTGGGCAACATCGTGAGCGCCAACCAGTTTGACAACCCGCTGATCGGGCTTTACATGAGCCGTGGTGCAGTTGGTGTGTCCTTGGTAGGAACTGGCGTAGAAGCCGCTACTGGTGGTGAGGTGGATGTACTACCATTCGATAACATTGACTCGGTGCCGTCCGCGTTCCGCCACATTGGAGAACGGTCTCTTCCTTTTGCCGTTCAGGGCATTCTTGACGGAGAGCAGGCTACTACGGTTGCGCTGGCACTTGCCGGGGCGCGTACCAGCCCGCAGACCACCACCGAGTTGATTAAGGAACTACGGCGTGAGGAGATGGAAAAACGTGGCATCCCTGAGTCGAGGCGAGAGGATGCTGACCTAGTTGCCTCAGTAGACGAGTCCTCGTCCGAGATTCAGATAGCAAAGGAGAGGCGAAGGGAGGAACGACGGGCGGCAGGCAACGAGGTCCAAGAGTTCCTTGACGGGCTTGATGAAGTGAACAGGGACATTGATGGGAGGATAGCCGAAATCGCAAAGGCCGGTCCGAGCGAGGACTTTCGGTTCGACCTCTCGGAACTCCAGACAGAGCGTGGCACCCGCAAGAACGAGCGTAGGCTGGCTGATCCTGAATCTGTTCAGATACTTGATGAGCTTGAACCAGGTGACTCTGAGTTCAATAAAGCTCTTGACGACTACTTCGTTGCGACTGGCGACCCTACGCTCGTGGACCGCAACACGGGTGACTTCGACTTCAAACAACGCGATGCCAACATCGAGGCCCTGGAATTCACTCCGGAGATGATCGCCCGCATCGAGGAGTTCCTGCAAAAGAATGACCATCCGTTGGTGGCGGAACTACGCCGGGTGCGCGACTTTCTTGAGCCCTACTTTGAGACTGCCGAGCGTATCATGCGTCAGGAAGGCTTCGCAGGGACTTACGAGATTTATCGGAAGATGACGGATAAGGATCAGGCGGTCTTTCGGGAGAGACTCGGCAACGAGCGATTCGCAGAGACCCTGAACGACATCGTGGACGCCAAGGCGCTCATCCGAGAGCGCAATCCGGTGGTTAACCAGCAACTCATTCGTTGGGGCTATAAGACTCCCAACAAGGTCGAGGTGCGGGCACTTCTTGAGGCAGCAGGAGCGCGGTAATGGTGGCAACGAAGGAAGTTGCAGTCCACTGCCCTGAATGCCGTAAGAAACTGGCAGAGAGCCTATCCGAGGGCGTGCTGACCATCTGGTGCCGTCGGTGCCGGAAGATGGTCTGTGTTGACAGGAGGTTACCCCGTAAAGTAGAGTAGCGTTCAAGGACAGCAGTGCGCTTTGTGCGCCGCTAACTATATTCAGTGCGCTATGCCGCCGAGCAATCGGCGGCTTTTTCATTTGGCGATCCCTGTGTGAGCGGGTGGACCAACACGGAGGCGACGGACATGGCAGAGGTAGAGACGAAGGGTCAGGTGGAGGCTGAAGTAGCAGCCAAGGATGCAGAGGGTAAGGAAGACGAGTCCTCGGAGTCCGAAGGCGGCGAAGAAGAGTCCGAACCTGATTACCAGGCCCTGCTGAAAGCCGAACAGGAAAAGACGGCAAAGCTGACGAACGACATCAATTCGCAGCGAGGCGCGGGGCGCAAGGCGAGCGAGCGAGATGCGATTCTTCAGGGAGTGCTTGACGAACAGAAGGCGACACGGGCCGTTCTAGGGCAACTTGTTCGATCTCAGGGAGACGACGATCTCACCACCGAGGTCGGCAAGATTGAGGCCGGGGCGGCACAGTCGAGTAGCCAGGCGCGGCTGAGTGCCCAGCTACAGGGAGTGCTCCAAGAGCTTCAGGATGCGTGCAAGGACGCAGATGGGAATATCGTCCTTGACTTGGAGACGGCCCCTGAGCTTGAAGGCGTGCGGAACACTGTCCGTAAATCCTATAAGGAAGCGGACGTAGGCGCTCTCTTCATGGGTCTGGCCGACGCTCTTGCCGAAACCAACCGGGAAGTCCGAAAAGTAGAGCGGGCACAAGCCAAGGAGGCCCTGGCTGCTCAGAAGAAGGCTGCAAAAGAGGAAAAGGCGCAGGTGAAAGAAGAGGCCGGCCTGACAGACACGGACCTCGGTGGCGCCGCCCCTAGCAGTCTTGGTGCCGGACGGACCTCCCTTGAGAAAATCGCGGCGGGCTGGAACGCTCGCAAAGAGAAGGAAGGTACCTAAACACCATGCCTACTTTGAGCGAGTACGCAAAGCTCGCCAACACAGATGACTTAACGGCAGGCATCTTCGAGAACCTTATCACCGAGGATGCCCTGATCGCGATGCTCCAGTTCCATTCGTTCCAGGGGAACTCACTGGCGTACAACCGCGAGAACGCTCTGCCGACCACCAGCACCCACGCGGTGGGCGACACCTGGCAGGACACGGAGGCGACCTACTCCAGGAACACGGCCTCGCTGGCAATCGTCGGCAACCAGAGCCCGCTTGACAGGTACGCTCTCCAGACACGGAGTTCAGTGCAAAACCTGGAGGCGGTTCATATCGCCGGTATGACCAAGTCGGCGGCGAGGAAGTTCAGCCAGCTCATCATCCAGGGCGAGCCCGAGGCGACCACCACCGAGTTCGAGGGCCTCGACTCGCTCTGCCGGTCAGAGACCCGGATGATGGCGATGGACGACGGAGTTGTGGACGGTCCCGGCGCAGCCGAGACGGAGCTGACCCTTGACCGCTTCGACGCGGCGCTGGACCAGATCGAGGGCGGCAAGCCCGACGCCGTCATCCTGAACAAGACCATGAGGCGCAAGCTGACCTCGCTCTCGCGGGCGACGGGCTCCGGTGTGCTCATGGACAAGATCGAGATGTTCGGCCATCAGGTCGCCACCTACGACGGTATCCCGCTGCTCATAGACGACTGGATCACCAACTCGGAGCAGTACAACGACGCCTCCACCTGGTCGTCCAGCACGGCGACCACGATCTTCGCGGTGAAGTTCGGTCAGGAGAATCAGGGCTACACCATCATCCACAACGGAGAGGTCCTGGCTCCCGACGTGCAGAACATCGGTATCAAGGAGAACAAGAACGAGAACCTGTACCGCCTCGTCTTCTACGTCCAGGCCATCACCTGGTCGGCCAAGAAGATAATCGCGTTGGGCGGGATCGACAGCGCGGCCTAAAAATGGGCCTGTTGGCCCACATGCAGTACCCCAGCGCAAGTTCAGCAAAGCTGGGGAAGGGGATGAGAGAACATCGCTGATCCTTTTGTAAGGCAAGCACGCGGAGTCATCCAGGGAACAGTCGGCTCGACCGCGATTACGGCGGGTAGCCCCGTCTACTTCGACGGCACCGACTGGGAGCTGGCGGACGCCGACGACAACACCAAGTTCGCAGAGGCATTCGCGACCAACACCTTCGCATCGGGCGAGAAGGGGACCTTCTGCACCGCCGGCGTTATCGTGGACACGGACGCGCCGTACACGCAGGGGCAGTCCCTTTACCTGTCCGCGACGGCGGGAGCCATCACGGCCACCAGGCCGACGGGGGCCGAGAACCTGATACAGGTGCTCGGGTTCGCGCTGTCCACCAGCGAGGTCCACTTCGAGGTTCAGATTCCCAAGGAGATCACGATCAACGTGACATTCCCGTACACGACGCACGTGGCGCCGCAGGACCGGGACAACGACTTCATGGGGCTGGGCCTGGACGACACCGACGCCGAGGTTGGCGGCTCCTTCATGGTGCCGCAGAACTGCGTCAGCACCCAGGCGGTGATGGCGACGTTCTGGTGGTGTGGGACGGGAACCGCCCTCGACACCTCGGACACGTACACCATCGACGTGTCGGGCGGGGTTGACGACGAGACCACCTCCGCGACCACCGATGGCATCACTGCCGCATCGTTGGCCGTGGCGGCGAACGACCTGGCTAACGCGGACGTATCGGCGGCCTTTGACGGAACCGGGCTTATCGCGCCGGGCAACGTCATCGGTGTCGCCATCAAGAAGGCGGCAGAGGGCAGCACCGGGGACGACCCCATCTGCCTGAACGTCCAGGTGATGGTGCTGGTCGTCTAACGTTGGCTTTGGCAACTGAGGTTAGCCACGAGGAGCTTGGGTTAATCACTTGGGCTCCTCGTGGGTGGTTTCCTTTTCCTGAAGGGCTTGCCTGTCCTCAGTGCCGAGGCACGCTTCTCCGGGCCTCCAGTTGGAAGTTCGGCAAGTACGCCGAGGAAGAATGGCCTTGGCTGTGCGATGTAGCGTTCAGGTGCTTGGAGTGCGCGACATGGTGGAACTACAGGGTGCCGGTGGACGAGACGGCCTACTCCTATCACCGGGCAAATGGCCGCACTCACTGGCGATGGCAGGACGTGATGATGGCCCTTGAGGCAACGGATACGACCCTGTTTCCGAACCTCACGCCCGACGAGGTAGTCAAGGCCGTCTCAGAACGGTGGGATTTGACGGGCAGGTGGCCGACGCCCAAGTGGGCGGTAGAATGTCCGACGTGCCATAACACACGGGTTCAGGCGCAATTCTGGCGCTTCTCGCGGTACACGTCGCACAACGGATCGAACCCATACCGGTGCAACGTCTCGATGAAATGCACCCGGTGCTCCTATGTGATGATGTTCGGGGTCTTCATACCCCAGGCCATGTACGATGCGCACCTCAACGCGGGCACGAAGTCTTACCACTGGCGAGAGGTGCGCAAACAGATGGAACAGGAGAGCCATGCCCAACTTTGACCAGATATCGCTCCGTAGCTACAAGATCGGCGGACAGGAGATCGGCTTCACCGTCTCCGAGAAGATGATGCACGTCGCCGGGGAGGATATCACCTGGGAGAGGTGGCAGGAGATTGTTGAGAGGGTGGACCGACAGGCCATTCGGGGCGGCTGGAAGGAAAAGCCGCCCAAGTTCGGCAATGCGGCGCCGTTAGAGGGTCGCGGCTCCAACTTCCTGGGCGAGAATCTATCTCAGATAATCGAGGTTCGAGAGCGCGGCCACATCAGGAATGCCCCATTCTGGCTGCGCTGGCTCTTCGATGGGGTCATCACCAAGGAGTCCTACAATGGTCACGTTTGACTACAAGGACTGGGACGACCTGAACGACCTTTTGCTGGAGAGGCCGGGCTCCACGATAGGCTACGGAGCCATTAAGCGTAACCTCGCGCTGCCGTCTCAGGTGGCGCAGAAGAACGCGCTTCGTGCCACCTACGAGATACCTTCGATACGCAGAGAGCCGGGAACGCGAGAGCCAAATAAGCTGATCAACCTTTAGGAGATAGCCATGCCGATATGTGAGTGCGGAGCGGAACTGAAACGTCCCGATAGCCAGTTCCATATCAAGTCGAAGAGGCACGTCGAGGGCGTGGCGAACGGAACTTCGGAAGCCGTGGCGGCTGCCATATCTGAGGCTGTGGCCTCACCGCCCACGACGAACGGGGCGGCCAATCTCGATCCCGGCCTCCAAGGGGCTCTGGATATCGGTAAGAGGACTGATCTTGACGACAAGGTGAGGGCTCAGATGATCGCGAAGACCGTCAGGCTATTCTTCGCGTCAAAGGGTTGGCCGAACTCAGAGCATTCAGGAACGGTGGCCGACTTCCTGACGGAGAACAATGTGTTGATTCTGACGCCGAACAGACCACCGAAGGGCGTCACGACAACGAGAGCGACAAACGACCCGGCGATGGGGCCGCGTGACCCCGCCTTCGCGGCAAAGGAGTAGGACATGGCCAACACGAAACTGAAGACACGAGCCCCGTTCATCTCGTCGGAGTCGCTTGCGATGGGCGCGACGGCAGAGAGCCTTGCGACCGCCGGGGCCACGGTGCCGGGCAATGCGGGCGAGATATGGTGCTTCGTGCCGTCCGGGGACAGCATCCACTGGCTTCCCAACGGAACGCCGACCTCGACCTTCGGTCACGCCGTCGCCGCGAGCAACTGGTTCATGCTGACTCACGCGCAGCACGGAGCCCTGATTATCTCGGACGATGGCTCCGACGTGACGTTGCTCATCGTCTACATGCGTGGCAGCGGGCGGCAAGACGCGGCGTATTCGGTCACTGCGCCGTACTAGGCAACAGGAGAGGCTATGAATGAGACCACAGCACAGAGAAAACGGCGTGAGAAGGCCGAGGTCAAGGCGCACGCCCGCGCCCGTGTGTATCTGCCTCTCCCCGAAGAGTTCCTTGACGTGGACGGTGAGGACGGGTGGAGCGTCCTGAACGGCGAGCAGAACATGGGCCTGGACGGTGTTTTGCTCCACACCCTTCGCCGCGCTCCGGTCGAGACGGGCGAGGATGCGGAGCGGGTGCTGGACATCCGAGAGGCTATCAAGGCGACTGGCGACGATGCCGCCTACATGGCGCTAGACCAGTCCGACTTCGAGTGGATGATGAAACACCTCAAGAAGTTCGCTCACAGAGTGTGGCTGGCGCCGGACGCAGCCTACCTCTGCCGATACTTGAACAAGTCCATGCTGAAGAGTCCGCCGAGAGAGCCAAGCAACGGCGTGGCGGAAGAGATACCTGAGACGGTAGAAGCCGAGGCGTAGCCTATGGCAACTACCACCCAACTGGTGCTACTCCAGCGTCTCTCGGAGCGAATGCACGACTACGAGTCGCGTACGACCACCTCCGCAGGGAACGCGGGCGGCACTTCGCTCATTGACGACCAGCTTCCCAACCTCACCGAGGACGACGACGGTATCACCGGCTGGGTGCGGATTGCCCACGACGGCGACACCTCCGACGGCGAGGTTCGGCGCATCAAACGGGTGGGCGGCTACACCGGGTCAACCACCACGATTGTGCCGGTCGCTGCGTTCTCAGGACAGATCGGGAACGCGATCACCTACGAGCTGCATCGCACCAACCCGACCGACAAGCTGAACGCGATCAGAAGGTCACTGGAGGTGATCTATCCGTTCCTCTATCTGCCCATTCGGGACGAAAGCCTGTTCGTGGACAACCGACTGTCCAACTCAGGCTTTGAGGAGACCATTGACTCCGGTGCCCACCCTAGCTGGACGAACGTGAACTCGCCCACGGTCAGCACGGAGACAACCATTGTCTGGCACGGCTCCCAGGCGGCCAAGATGATCTCCGCTGCGGGCAGTGCAGGCCAGATGACGCAGTCGCCCTCGGTGAACATCAACGAGTTGGCCGGGAAGACGGCGACGCTTGAGGGCCGTGGATGGGTAGCCGCTGCGTCTCAGTTGCGGCTTCGTATCGACTGGGACGGGTCCTCGTTCGCCAATAGCGACTACCACACAGGGGACTCTTCGTGGCGAAAACTCTCCGCCTCGGGGACGGTTCCGACCGACGCGACCCAGATCAAATGTATCTGCGAGATCGTCGCCGGCACGGTAACTGGTTACTTTGATGACGTGACCCTCAGAGTCGGCCCTGTGTTCAAGTACACCATCCCGACCACGATTCTCAAAGGGCCGCACATGGTTGAGATGCAGTACAACGCGAACAACATCGAGGGGCCGTACTATCCGATTCCCCACGACGGCGTGCCGATAGCGGGACGCGCTCTGAGGCTCCGTGGCATGGGTCTTCTCTCTCGGCCCACGACCGATAGCGGCACGACGGAGATCGACGGAGTGAGGGTCGATGTGGTCGTAGAGCAGGCGTTGCAGTTCCTCAAAGAAAGCGAGGCGGAGGATAGTTACAGCCAGCAGCAGGAAGACTTCCTCAAGGCCGCTGATAGGGCTGAGACTAGGCTGGACAAGCTGAAGGGGCAACCCGGTGCTCGGATGGCTGGTCTGCCCGCCCAGATTCCCGACGGTAGCTGGCACATTGAGGAGGACTCCTCGGGGCGCTACATTATCTTCGACGCCGTCCGAGGGAGCGTGGTCGAGTAATGGCCGGCGAGGTCCTCATAAACGACAAGCCGTACTTTGTGCGACCCAACCCCGCCACTGGTCGGCTGGCGACAGTCATCGAGCGACAGCTTGACGACTTCGTGGACTCCTTTCAGCCCGAGGGGCAGCAGCAACAGACGGGACTCAAGGACCTGTCGTCAAAGATATTCGGCCCGTGGTCGGGCGGCTTCGGCAGAAACCGCGTGCCGTCGTTGCGGGCCAACGACCCCGCCGAGTACCGGATGTTCTGGGACGCAACGATAGATACTCGCTGGGCGGACGCTGTCCTTGCGATCCTGAACGAGGACAGCACCGAGACCGGCCTTGAGGTCCTGAGGGCCTCGGCCTCCTTCAAGTCGAACCTGTGGGCCATCTGGGAGGACGATACCAGCACGGACCTTGTCTCGAGGAAGTACGTCGGCTCGACTACTACGTGGACTGCGGGCGGCAACGTTCTGGCGGACGGAACGACGAAGGTGGGCCTCGATATCGTTGCCCATAAGACGCACCTGCTGGCCCTCATGGCAAACGCGAACGACCACTTGGTGTATCGGTCCACCGACGGGGCCTCCTACTCCGCTGCTTCGACACAACCCACGGCCAACCTTCTCACGAACGTCGTCACGGCCAACGAGAATAGTGACTTTGGCCTGATAGCCGAGATCGGCGGGGAGGCCGTGCTGATACTCTGGCACGAGTCCAATGGGACAGTGACATTCTTCTCCTCTACCGACGCCGGGGATAACTGGAGTGACGAGTCGGTGGACATTGCCACCACCGACGGCGTGAAGGGCGTGGCCGTCATGGCCGGTATCGACAACGCAGACAAGCTCTACGTCATGCTGGCGGAGGGCCTGTGGGAGGTGGACACCTCCCCTGCCACCTGGACCACTCGGCTGATCGATCCGCTACCCCGGCACACCGACAACGGGCGCCGCATGACCGTTCATAACGGGGCACTCTGGTATGGGATCGGGGTGGACGACGACTCCCCGGCGCCAGTGAAACGACTGGTCAATCAGGACGGCGTTCGAAGAATCGAGCAAGGCTGGGGCCTGAACGTTGGCGACGGGGTTCCCTCGGACATGCTCGGCCCAATCAAGTGGATGAAGTCCGTTAACGACTTCCTATTCGTCTCCGTTGGCGGCGGCGCGGCCTCTCGGCAGGCGCGGATTCTCTGCCATACCGTTGACCCCACCACGGACGAGGCTGGCTGGCACTTCATGTACCAGCACGACACGGCCAACCTGCTCATCGACTGGATTGACGTGAGCCCTGACGACGACGGTACGCAGCGACTTCACTTCGGGGTGCGTACCACGACCAGCACTACTGATACCCAGTTCCTCGCCAAGCCCCTGTCGTCTCCACGGTCGGGCGTGTCGATCAAACGGCAGGCCACCGGCATCATCGACCTCCCTGAGATCGACGGAGGAATGCCCGGCATCAAGGCTACATGGGCCAGGGTATCAGTCGGGGCGGTGGACCTCTCCGCGACCAAGTCCAATGAGTACATGCTGGCGCAACACGGCCTTGAGGGCGCAGCCAGGACGACCACGACGCTGGGCAATCTGGTGTCGGGTACGAAGTTCGTGGACTACGCCTCCGGTGCCGGGGAGGCGGGCGTGAGCGATGCGGTGAGACTGAGCCTCTTCCGAGACACCGGCGCCGGCGACGACACGGACTCGCCCTCGCTTCAGTCCTGCGAGATGGACTACCTGAAGGTGCCTGACACTCGTGAGGCGCTTATTTTCACGATTGACCTGGACAAAACCGCTAGGGATCGGAGTCCAAAGCGCCCACGGCCTGAGTTGGTGTTGGCCGACCTGAAGACGGCACGAGACCTGAAGACGTTCCCGCCCCTGAAGTACGGGGACGCGCCGACGATGCACGGAAAGATCAGGAGAGTCAACGCTTTCTACGAGCTTCGTGACGGCAGCCATCAGGCAATCGCTGTCGCGCCCGACCGGCTGATCGAACGCGGCGGCTTTGCCGAGGTGGAGTTTCACGAGATCATCTCCTTGGTGGAGTACCTGTACGGAGCAGCCCGGTACGGAGCGGCCTATTATGCCTAGGCACTGCCGGCATCCCAACAAGTTCGCGGTAGACCCGGAGTTCGAGGAGATTTGCTGCTACTGCGGCAAGATCATGGAGATTCAGAAGGCCCCGGTAGAGGGCCACGGCGGCAAGGCCCCGTGGCTTTATAAGGCTGTTCGGCTCACGGCGATAGAAGAGGAATGCCCAAAGCGAGAAGAGTAAATGGCAGTCTCAAGCACAGTCGCCAGCGGCGACCTGATACTCGCCGCACACCATAACGACCTTCGGGACGACGTTCTCAACACGTCTACCGGGCACATGCACGATGGGACCAATGGTCGTGCCCACGGGGACGCTGTCTCGTTCACCTTCGGGGACGGACCCGACGCAGGGCTACGCTGGTCTACCGGTGACTCCTCCAACCACGCCTATGTGCTGGGCCTTGGCGACTCCAATCAGGCGTTCCACATCACGGACCTGGAAGCCATAGCCACCGACTGGAATATCGCGGCCACGACTCACCCGAACGTCTACATCCACTCGAACACGACCCCGGCGACGGACTATCTGAGACTCGGAGACCATGACGGGACGACGGCCTACGTGGACGTGGTCGGCGGCACAACACTGGCGTTGGAGATCGCCGGAACCACCGCCTTCTCGATGATCGCGACGGCGCTCCTGGCTGGCGATGCGGCGGGACCGGCACTTGCGAACGAGGCTGCGACCACCACGAACCCGACACTGATTCCCAACCGGGCCGAGCTGGATACGGGCATCGGCTGGGCCTCGGACGTGCTCCATGTGGTGCTGGGCGGCAACAGCGAATACTCCTTCTCGGGAACCACCTTCGCGGTCGGAACCAATAGCATCACCATGAGCGGGTCGCTGGGTGTGACCGGAACTCGCCTGACGAAGGGCTGGTTCACAGACCTCGAAGTAAGCAACGCCATCGCAGGCTCCATCACGGGCAACGCGGCTACCGTGACGACCATCACGGGCCTGGCCCCCGACACGGCGACCACGCAGGCGGCACAGGCCAACGTCACGTCCCTCGGCACACTCACGGGGCTGACAATGGACGGCGCTATCGACATGAACGCCAACGCGCTGAACAACGTCGCCGACGCTGGGAACGACTGGACGGCGAACCTACTACAAATGAGCAGCGCCAACGCGGGAGCCAAGAACTCCTTTACGGTCGAAAATACCAGTACCGACGCATCCTCCATCGCAGAGGTTAGGATGAAGGTACCGGTCGAAAACACAAACGCCACCGTTGACCCCATCCTCACTCTCCAGATTGTCGGCGCCCAGGCTTGGGGGATAGGTATCGACAATAGCGCAAGCGACCGCTTCTCCATTAGCTCGGTAGGGCTTCCTGGCAACACCGACGTTATGCGGATTTCCACCAGCAACGTCATCACCTACGACACGACACACCCGACCGGCACCTTTGACTACGTGTGCGGGGCCTGTGGGCAACACGGGCCTGTACCATTCAGTTGTTGCGGCCCCGTCGAATGGCACAGTGACATGCTGGCGCTGGAACCCGTGTTGGGCAGCGTTTGCGGTCAACGCCTCACCGGACGAGAGCCGGGCATCCAGCACCTAGCGAAGCTGGGTGTGCTAGACCTCACACTAAATAGCGATGGATCGCCAGAGGTGTTCATTGACCCCGTTGCGGCCCAGTGGTATACCTGGTCGGGCATGAGGCAAATGCACCGCCGTATAGAGGAACTGGAAAAGCAGTTAGCAGGAGCGTAGCGATGGCGAACGACGAACAGGTGCTTGAAGCCCTAGGCGGGCTGAAGAATCAGGTCACAGAGACCATGAACGCGGTGTACGAACTCCGGCGCAATGGGTCGAAGTACAAGACGGCGGAGCGGGCGGCGCTGGTGGCTCGTGTCAACGGCCTGGAACTGACGGTGCCGCGAATCGTGGCCGGGTGGGACGGCTCGTGAGACATTCGTGATAACCTGTCCGGTAGGCTACGAGTACAGTCCTAGTAGCGGAAGTGACGTTTGAATAGTGCCATTGCCGCAGCGATCATCGGAGCAACGGCCTTGATAACCACGAGCTTCATCACCGGCTTTGTGGCGGTAATCTGGAGGGCTGGGCGTGTCTCGGAGAACGTCAACCAGCTTGACGACCATGTATTGGCACTCCGGGGGCATGTAGACGGCCTGCACAAGATGGTCCATAAAGCGCATGAGGCCCGTGCGCTTCAAATGACGGACATTTCCACACGGTTAGGAACCGTGGAAGGCCAGCTCAAACGTATGAACGGTGGCTGATGCTCAAGACCGCTGCCCTCACGCTGCTGGTGTTCATCGTCATGACCCTGGTGGCTATGGCGGGCTGGTTTCTGGGTCAATCTAACGCGCCGCAGCCCACCTCTGAGACGAATCAACGCGTGGATGACCTCTTGCTGCGCCTCGACTCGATAGACCGCTCTCTGGACGCGATGAGTGAACGGACATTGGACGTGTCGCGTGACGCAAGCAGGGCCGAGATCGCGGTGCGTCAGTTCGTGGCCGACGAGACGACGATGCTACGAGAGCTAGTGTCCACCCTCCGCGTTGCCATGACCGAAAACCGAGACATGATCATCTTCATGTCAGGAGTAGAGCCATGAAGTGGTTTACTAAGATACGGCCCCAGGTGCTCTTGATAATCACCATCTTTGGCACCATCGGTATCGCCGCGCTGTTCTTGGGCTGGGATAAGGTGACATACGCTACGCTAACGGGACTGGCGGCGCTATCCAAAGACCTCATGCGTGACGACTAGGAGCCGTAAGATGAATCTCGCACTATCGTTCCGTCTCTGGCGCTACGAGGCCGACGTGGAGTTCTCGTTCGACCGCACAAGGGTTGGCAAGACGACACGCACTGTCGCATGGGACCATCGGCGCTTGGCGCCAGCGGGATTGTCGATGTCAATTGGCGACCAGAGCAAGGGTAAGAACCAGGCCGATCTCGATATGGCGAGGCAGGCGGCCACCATGGCCCACGCCGTCGTGATCAGGCTAACAACGCTCGACGAGGAGCTGGGCGCCTTGAGCACCGATTTGGGCGATCTGTGGAGCGCCCAGAAGGTTCTGTCTGGCCAGCTCGAAGGCATGCTGAATTCGACCGGCGGCTGGGGCGAGCTTGGGGATTCGCTGGTCGACCTGAAGACAAGCATCGACCACATGGCGTGGCACCTGAAGTCCGTGCGCAGACCGTTGAGCAAGATCACCCATTAAGGCGGCGTGCCCGTTTCACTCCGAAAAGACGCCCTCCTTCATCGTGGACCCCGCGAGAGAGAGCTGGAGGTGCTTCGGCGCCTGCGCCACCGGCGGCGACGTCTTCTCGTTCGTCATGCGCTCGGATGGGTTGGACTTTGCCGGCGCGCTGCGGCTGCTGGCCTCCAAGGCCGGCGTTTCGCTGTCGGCCGAGCGCGAGTCGGGCCGTTGGGCGCTTCGATGACCCAATAGTGCGGATCGCAGACCTTAGCATTCGTCGTAGATCGCATCGTCCTTGTTATCCCACATCTCCGCCAGCGCGGGGTAGTCCTCCGCTCGGATCGCTTCCACGGGCCACGATTTGCCCTCAGCGGTATCGCAGTCCCACTCCTAGGGCCTGTCGCTATCGAGATACATGCGCCCTCTCTCTATCGCCATCCTATCGGCTCCTGGTCGATCGAGACGTAGGCGAGGTGCTGCGCCTTGCACTTCATGTTGCGCCTACCTTCCTGTTGCCGCCCGAACGTCACCTTTAGGTCTTGTCCGCAGCCCTCGTAGGGACATAGCGCGTCAATGTCGTTCTGAGTCGCGTTGTTCGCACCGGGCCTGGGAATCTTCCGGTAGTACAGTATCCGGCCCTCCAAGTCAGGTTCCTTGCCGTCGTACCTGATCTTGATGTAGCCCGGTGGACGCTGGATGCCGCTCGGCGCGTTGCGGGCTAGGTGGTTGCTGCCAGAGTAATCTTCATATGAGCACTGGAGGCACGACCAGTAGTCGCCGTCCCATTCCATATCGCCGTTGCAGCGACGGCACTGCTTCAGGGCCACGTGGCCTACGGTGAGGCGCATCACGATTCCTCCATTCGCGCCCAGAGCTCGCGGAACGCGTGTACCGCCTGCGCCTTCACGACGGCGTTTCCGAGGGCTCGGAGAGCAGCCACCCTATCGGGAAGTCCATCAACCAGCTTACAAACAGCGGGCCGAGCCTCCGGCACTTCGGAGAGCACTCGTGCCCAGGCGGTGAGGTCGCCGGGGCCGGGAGGGAACATTCTAGGGTACTCAAGCCCAACTCGTCCTTCCGATCGCCGCCCCGTGTTCGGAAACTGTCCGTTCCCGGTGTCGGCCATTGGCCCGCTGTCCCCGCTAGAGTCGCCCCGTGAGATGCCCCGTGACTCGGAGCATTGTGGGTTGTCCTGTTCTCGTTGTCGCTGGAGCGCGGCGTCGGCCACTGACGAGCCTGGGCGTCCAGGTACAGCCGACCGTTCCCGTCCCGCTGATTCGGCCCGCCCTTCTCCGAGCTGGCCTTCGGGGTGTCCCACATCGCGGCCTTGTGGTGAAGGCTGACAGCATGGCTCCCCTTCGCCGCTTTCCGTAGAACCGATCCGTCCCGGTCTCCCTGCGTGTCGGGCGTAGGCCAGGATAAGGAGCCGGTCACGGCGGTGGCTGGCACCAACCTGCGCCGCCGTGTAACAGCCCCACTCCGCATCGTACCCCCCTGCGGCCAGGTCTCCGAGGACGGTGCCAAAGTACCCATGAGCAACGAGCCCTGGGACATTTTCCAAGAAGACGTAGCGGGGTCGTACTCCGCGAATGAGTCGGATTGTCTCGGGCCATAGGTTGCGGTCGTCGGACTCGCCGCGCTGCTTGCCCGCGACGGACCAGGGCTGGCAGGGGAAGCCGGCGCAGATTGCGTCAACTCGCTCCAGGCTTTCTGGGTCGATTCTTCGGATATCTCCATATCGCCTTACCTCCGGCCAGTGTCGCGCCAGGATCTTGGCGGGGTACTCTTCGTTCTCGATCTGCCAGCGCACCGCGAAGCCAAGTTCCTCCATTGCCCTATCCAGCCCACCGATGCCGCTGTACGCCGAGCCTACCGTGGGCATGGGGTCAGTTCCTCTCGTGGCGCTGGCGGGTAGCGTTGGCTATCACTAAGGTCTGCGAACGGAAACGAGGGCACACCGTGGCTTTT
>NZER01000262.1 GCA_002690445.1 Candidatus Pacearchaeota archaeon | reverse complement strand
TTTCTTTATTAGTAGCTTATTTTAGTGTGAGGTTATTTGATTATTCTTGGAAAATTAAAAAAGATTATTACAAAATTGGAGTTTGGATTTTGTTAATCTTGATTCTAATTAATCCAATTGGGATGGGATTTATTAAAGAGAAAACAGGAAATCCTTTTGACAAAAATGCTATAATAGAATCCGTTTATTCTATTTTTGATAAGGGAGTTATTTGGGAACATAGTCAAAGAACATTAAACCAAGGAAAATATACTGGTCCGAGCTATAATCAACAATGGCAAATAGCGGGGAATTGGGTGAGGGAGAATATACCTAAAGAGGCCGTTTTTAGTCATTGGTGGGATTATGGGTATTGGGTACAGACAGGGTTTGAGAGAGCGACAGTAACGGATGGAGGGAATGCCAAAACAAGTTTAAATCATTTTATGGGGAGGAGTGTATTGACGGGACAAAGCGAGATTGAAGCTTTAGAATTTTTAAAAGCACATGAGGTTACACATTTCTTAGCTATTTCTGATGAAATTGGAAAATATCCTGCATTTTCTTCAATTGGATCTGATGGAGATTGGGATAGATATTCTTGGATGCCTCCTTTTGTTTTAAATCCGGAAATGACTCAAGAGACTAGAGATTCAATAGTTTATACTTATACGGGTGTTAGTCCAATTGATTGGGATTTTACATATAAGGGGGAATTATATCCTAAAGGAGGAAGTGCAATTCTTGGATTTTTTGTACCCACACAAGA
Source organism: Candidatus Pacearchaeota archaeon (assembly GCA_002690445.1). The sequence goes on along the minus strand of NZER01000262.1, from coordinate 14,907 downwards.
CATTAATGGGACATTGGTAATTCAAAATCCTTTTGCAATTGTTGCAAACAATGGACAACAAAAACAAATTCCATTAGAATGTGTGTTCTTCAATGGTCAAGAAATAAAATTTAATCAAGTTGGGTTGAAAGGATGTTTACAAGTAATACCTAAAATAGATGGTACCCAAGTTAATCCAATAGGGGCTGGAATTTATGTTTCTGAAAAAGTGAGAAGGACTAATTTTGCAAGACTATATTTATTTAATCAAGCAGGAAGTTATTTTAAATTAGTTTATGATGATAAAGAAGGCATGCCACTTTCTCTATATAATGGGAGAATAATCGGTCCTTTAAAGATTTGGGAAGTTAATTATCCAAACAATTTACAAGTTCCAGAACATTATTATGAAGATGTATTGCCTGATTCAAACGTGACTAATATCGAAGGAAGGTATTAAGATGTCGTATGGCAAAGAGTACCATTCTGAAGTACATGATAATCTTTTATCTAATGAAAAATATTATTTATTTAGAGCTAAATGTGCTGATAAATTCTATTGGAAATATTTGAAAGGAAAGGTATTGGAATTTGGGTGTGGTTTGGGGCAGAATATTTTTCTACATAAAGGAGATTCTTTAGGAATCGATGTGAGTGATTTTGCTTTAGAAGAATGCAAAAAAAAGGGTATTGATGTTGAAAAGGATATTAAAAAAATTGAAATTGGAAGTTTTGATTCTATACTCTGTTGTCATGTTTTAGAACATTTAGAAAATCCTCATGAGATTATTGAAGAGTTTTATAGGGTTTTGAAACCTAATGGGGGGTTGGTTATTGTATTACCTTTTTCTAATAAAAACAAACCAATTAGGAATTTTAAAAGTGATGTGGCAAAACACTTGTATAACTGGAATTTTAATAGTAGTAATGAATTATTAAATGATGTAGGGTTTAAGATCGTTTTAAATAAGTTTAGTTATGGGTATGGGTATTCTAAATTGTATAATTTGAATTTTAAATTGGCATTGTTTTTGTTACAAATCTTGGGGAAATTAAGAAATAAGAAAGAAATGATTATTGTTGTGGATAAATAATCTTTTTATTAAACTAATAAAGAGAAGGTAGCTTTATATATTTTTTGTCGGGATAGGTCTTGTGAAGGTCTATGTCTAAAAAGAATATTGTTATTTTGGTGGGAACCTATATAATCTTATTTTTAATAAAATTAAATTATTTAAATTTCCCATATTTTTGGGATGATATTTATCCTTATGTTCCCTCTGCAATATATTCTTCGGCCCATGGTTTAACCCCGTTCTTATATGGGTTAGATGCTAATCATCCTCCTGTTTTTTTCTTATTTTTAGCACTTTCTTTCTTTTTGTTTGGTGTAAGTTCAGTTGTAGCACACCTCTCAATAATAGTTCTTTCAGGGCTTGCAATCTTTTTTTCGTATCTTATTGGAAAAACTTTATTTAACGAAAAAGTGGGAATTATCTCTTCCTTATTTTTTATAACATCTCCTTTATTTCTAGCACAATCCTCTATAGCTCAAATAACGATGATGGAGACTGCAATGTTCTTAATGTCTTTTTATTTTTTGATATCTCGAAAGTATTTTCCACTCTTTATATTTTCCAGTTTACTTGTATTGACCAAGGAAATTTTCATATTTTTTCCAGTATTGGCTATGATTGTAGCCATTATGAGAAGGGGGAAGGTTGGTTTGAAAAATGCAGTTCTAATATTATCCCCATTGATAATCTTTTTATTATGGGTAATGACAAATAAATATTTATATGGATGGTTTATAGTGCCTTATGCTAGCTCAATTGTTGAAATCTCTCCATTATTTATTTTGCCGAATTTTGTTTTCATAAGCAAATATATCTTTTTTGATGATTTTAGATGGGTAATAACAACCCTTTTGATCCTAGCCCCTGCAATGTCTCCTGGAAACTTTGAATATTATAAATCCATTAGGGGGATTTCTAAAGCGATAATCTTGTTTGTTATAAACTATGGGGTTTTATTTTTTATTTCTAAATATCTATCTCAATTGTTAGTTTCTAAGTTCTTAGATTCGGGCATTTATTTTAATATTTTTAATAAATTTATACCTCTTTTTTCATTATTAATTATGGTTTTGATTCTACATAGAAAGAAACTCTTAAAATTCTGGATGAATGAAAAACAGATAATCCTTTCAAGTTTTGTGATTATTGTGATCGGGGTTTTTTCTTTATTTCCTTGGTTACCAAGATATGTCTTATTTATAATACCGATTTATCTTATACTTGTTGGAGGTGTTTTATCTAAAGCAATAAGAAGTAAATTTATTTTGTTATTTGTTATTGTTGTTTTCGTGTCTTTGTCTTTGTCTAGTTTAACTGGTGAAAGGGAAGTTATTGGTTTTTGGTTGGAAAACAATTATGAGTTTATGGACCATATAAAAGTGCGTCAAGAAGCTACAGATTATTTAGTACAAAACCATCAAGAAAAAATAATTCTGGCAAGATATCCTGAAATTTTTGATTTGTCTTACCCCTGGGCCGGGTATGTTTCTGAAGAAAAACGTTTCAAATTGGCAGGAATAGAGTATATTCCTTTTTCAACATTAAGTAAGGATGTTTTTAAGGGAGCTTTTAATATTCCTTTTAATGATAGGAGGGTTACAAGGGTTGTTAATGGGGACAATGTATATGAAATTGTTTATATAAATGGAACTAAAATAGATTGGGGGGAGATTGAGATCTTATATTATTCTTCTCAATCTCAAAATTCAGGTTTATTTTCTAGTGTAGAAGAATTAAAAACTAAAAGGGATTTGAATTTTACGCTATTAAAGAGGTTTGTTTCAAATAAAAAATATATTGAAATCTATGAAGTTAATGGTGAAAACGAAAAATAGAGGGTGTAACTCCTAGAGGTGTAATTAGGAGACTTTATCGAAACCCTTAAAAATCTCTTGTAAGAAATCTAAATATATGTCTGAAGTGGAAACTTTAATAATTGGTGCAGGACCTGCAGGAATGGCTGCAGCAATGGAATTATCCAAAGTAAATAAAAAAATTTTGATAATTGAAAAACAAAAAAGTGTGGGGGGTCTTGCTAAGACTCTTACTTTTGAAGAAGAAGGTGCGACTTTTTTTAGTGATATTGGGCCACATAGGTTTTTTTCTCAAAATAAATATCTATATGATTTTATTGAAAATTTGATTCATGACAAATGGATTAAGGTAAATCGGTTAACAAGGCAATATATCGGAGGGAAATTTTACGACTATCCCATAAATGCTGCTCAAGCTTTGAAAAATATAGGAATGAAAAAAGCATTTAGAATCTTCTTAGATTACTTATTCGCTCAGATTGTGTATAAAATTTTAAGAAAAAAAATTAAAAATTTTAAAGATTATGTAATCGCTAATTTTGGAAGAAGTCTTGCAGAATTAAATATGATTAATTATACTGAAAAGGTATGGGGTATTGAATGCTCAAAAATACATCCGGATTGGGCTAAACAAAGAATCAAAAGCTTAACTTTAATTTCAGCTTTAAAAAGTATTTTTACAAAGGGAAAGGATCCTCGGAGTATGGTAGATCAATTTTATTATCCTGAAGATGGAACACATCTAATCTATAAAACAATAGAGGAAAAAATAATCCAGAAAGGGAATGAAGTTCTAACTGAAAGCTATCCTACAAAGATTAAACATGATGGCAAGTTAATAACTGAAGTGATAATTAATACTCGAGGGAAAGAAGAATCATTTAAACCAAAATATTTGGTGGAATCGATTACAATGAAGAATTTTGTTAACTTATTAGAACCTTCTGCTCCGGATTGTGTATTAGAGGCAATTAAAACTCTAAAATATAGAAGTCAGGTTTATTTATTTATAACTTTAGATAAAGAATCCATAACAAAAGATCAATGGATTTATTTTCCTGAGAAAGAAATCCCCTTTGGTAGGGTCTCTGAAATGAAAAATTTTAGTAAAAAAATGAGTCCGGATGGGAAAACTTCTCTTTTTGTAGAATTCTTTTGTTTTGAAGGTGACAAAACATGGAATATGGACAAAGAAAGTCTTTTTGAATTAGCTTTAAACCACTTTGAAAGGTTGGGTTTCTTTACAAGGAAAGAAGTTAGAAATTATTATTTAATTAAACAAAAAAATGTTTATCCAATTTATGATTTAGATTATCAAAAAAATTTGGAATTGATTAAAGCTTATTTAAATAAATTTGAGAATCTCTTTTTTATAGGAAGGCCGGGTAGGTTCAAATATAACAATCAAGATCATTCTTTGGAAATGGGGATTTTGGCCGCGAGAAGTATTATTGACGAGAAAAAATACGATATTGAAAGCGTTGGATCTGAAATAGAATATTATGAAAAGGGTGATTTAAATGTTAGTAATAAACAAAAAGTTTCATTTAATTGGATGGTCTTAGAAGACCGAGATGAAACTTAAATTTGGAGAATGTTTTGAAGATTAGTTATACGGGGGAGAAAATGTTAATTCCATTGTATATGTTAAAGGATAAAAAACTTTTAAATAAAATGATACTTATTTTAGAAAGTGTGTTGTTTTGATAGCATCATGAATTTATTCAATTATAGGGGATTTAAGAAAATGGCAATATGGAAGGGGGGTGTTTGATAAAATGGTAAGAGTTCTTTTAATTAATCCCCCTTTATTAAAAAGTGAATTGTATGCTCGTGGTTCTGAGGAATCTGCAAGTATTTTACCACCTTTGGGCTTAGCTTATGTGGCAGCAGTACTTAAAAAAGAAGGACATGAGGTTGAAGTTATTGATGGAATAGCAGAGGATATCCGTCTTGAAGAAATTGGGAAGAGAGCAATAGCATTTGATATTATTGGGGTAGAATCTTTGACTGCTTTTGCTTTAAGAGCACATCAAACTGCTGCAGAGATCAAAAAACATTCGAAGGTTCCTGTAGTTATGGGGGGCCCTCATCCAACAGCGCTTCCATTTGAAGTTATTAATGATAAAAATGTAGATTTTGTGGTTGTAGGTGAAGGGGAATATACATTTCTGGAACTTGTTAATAATTTCAAAAGTATTGATAAAATAAAGGAAATATTGGGGTTGGTGTATGAAGATGACCAGAAGGGTGCCGTTTTTACAGGACATAGGCCATTATTAAAGAATCTTGATGAACTTCCTTATCCCGGTCTACATCTATTTCCAATGAAGAAATATAAGAATAGTGAAACAAGAAGTGCGAAGCAACCCGCACTTTCGATTATCACCTCAAGAGGGTGTACTTTTGGTTGCACTTTCTGTAATAAAAAGATTTTTGGAAGGGTTTTTAGGGCACATAGTGCAAAGAGGGTTGTTGATGAGATAGAATGGCTAATTCAAAATTTTGGTGCTAGACAGATAAGCATATGGGATGAAACATTTACCTTGAATCGGAAGAGGGTAATAGAAATCTGTAATCTGCTTATTGAAAGAAAGCTTAATATTCCTTGGGATTGTGCTACTCGTGTTGATTGTATAGATTATGAATTATTGAAAAAAATGAAAGAAGCAGGGTGTGAATCAATTTCTTATGGTATTGAATCGGGTAGTGAAAGAATTATTGAATCAATAAAAAAAGGGTTTACTAAATCCCAAGTTATAACTGCATTAAATGCTACTAGAAAGGTGGGAATTGAGATTCGAACATATTTCGTATTGGGCTTTGTTGGAGAGACAATAAAAGATATGAAGCAAACAATTAATTTTGCAAAAAAACTAAAGCCAGATTATGCAACGTTTACTTTACTTGTTCCCCACCCTCAAACAGAGGAATATGAAGAAGCCATTAAAGAGGGAACTTTTGATGACCACTATTGGAAGAAAATTGTTTTGCCAGAATATAACTTTCTTAAGAATCCTGTTTATGTTCCTAAAGGGTTAACTGCTTCACAACTTTTGAAGATTCATATGAAGGCTTATAGGAGCTTTTATTTTTCACCTTACACGATATTAAAACAGTTAACTTCAATAAGAAATAAAGATGATTTGAAGAGACTTTATAAGGGTGTTATGACAATTTTTAAAGCTCAGGTGAAATCATGAACAAAAAATTATTACTAATAAATCCTCCTTGGAGATTAAAGGAGATTTATGGGAAAAGGGTAATTGCCCATGGGATTTTTCCTCCGCATGGTATGGTTTCATTAGCAAGTTATTTGAGAGAAAAAGGAATTGACCTGGACTTAATAGATGCCGACCCATTAGGGTATTCTGTTGAAGATATAAAAAAAATTATCTTAGAAAAAAGGCCAGAGGTTGTTGGATTGACAGTTACAACATCCACTTTCAAAATAGCTTATGATATTGCAAAAGTGGCTAAAGAAACTGGGTCCAAGGTGGTATTTGGCGGGGTTCACCCTACGACTGTACCGAAAGATGTTCTGAAATATGACAATGTTGATTATATTATCTTGGGCGAGGGGGAAGAAGCTTTTTATGAGTTTATGCAAAATCTTGAAAATGAGGAAAAGATCAAAGAGATAAAAAACCTTGCTTATAAAAAAAGAGATGGGAGTGTTGTTATTAATGAGAAAAGACCTTATATTGAAGATCTTGATTCGTTACCTCTTCCGGCTTGGGATCTCCTTCCGATTAACAAATATAAACCCTATGCGGGGCAACCATCCCAAAAACTTCCTTTTATTAGTGTTTTCACAAGTAGAGGATGTCCTTTTGATTGTCTTTATTGTGAAACTAAAATAATGTGTGGGAAAAAACCAAGATTGCATTCTGCAGAAAGAGTATGTGAAGAAATAGGTATACTTTACAACAAATTTAAAGTGAGAAATATTATGTTTTTCGATGATATTTTTATTATAAATAGGGAAAGAGTGATGAAGGTATGTGATTATATTCTTGATAATAAACTTAAATTGACATGGAGTTGTTTGGGGAGAGTTAACTACGTTGACCTTGAACTATTAAAGAAAATGAAGAAGTCTGGATGTGAGATCATATCTTATGGTATTGAATCTGGTGATCAAGATGTTTTAAACTTCTATAGAAGGAATACTAGTTTGGATCAAATAAGAAAGGCAATTAAACTAACTAAAAAAGCAGGAATTGCAATTCGGGCATTTTTTATGATTGGCTCTCCTTTGCCCAAAAGAGATATCCGAAAGTCGATAAAAAAAACAATAGATTTTGCAAAAGAACTTAATACAGATAGTATGTATCTTTCAATATTGACTCCTTTTCCAGGTTCTGAAATGTACGATCTCTTTATTAAAGAAAATTTTATTGATAAAAGTGAATGGTTAGATTTTACAATGTTCAAAAAATCTATTGTTAAGGTACCTGGATTATCGCAAGAAGAATTAGCACAAATATTGAATGATGCTTATCGGGAATATTATTTGAGGCCAAAATATATATTTAAGATGCTTGGAAAATTAAGAAGTCCAAAACAGCTTTTCTTTTATTTGAAAGCATCTATCGCAGTATTTTCTTCTTAAGAAGGGAAAAAGATGGTGTTTTTTCTCTCTTTAGATTTGAAGAAGAATATTAAAAGAAAAGGTTAAAAAGCAATATTTTTGTCTTTATGAACTATGAAAACGATAGATATTATCATTCCTATTTATTATAATAATCTTAATGAGATAGAACCGAGTATAAAAAAACAAACTGAATTTTATAGAAACTACTTAAAAAACTATGAATGGAAAATTATTGTGGGTATAAACGGTTTAAATAAGAATGGAATTGTAGAAAAAGCTAAAGAACTTTCTGAAAAGTATGAAAATGTGGAGTATGATTACACTGAAGAAGTTGGAAGGGGGGCTTCACTTAACAGACTTTTTGTTAAGGGTAAATCTGATTTTGTCTGTTATATGGATGTGGATTTATCTACAAATTTAGAAGCGCTTCCTATAATGCTTAAAGAATTAGAATTGGGTAATGAGCTAGTTGTTGGTTCAAAATATATAAAAAATGCTTCTTTTAAAAGAATCCCGATTAGATATGTACTTTCAAAAATTTATAACGGGATTTTTACAAGGTTTATATTAAATGCGGATTTTAGTGATTCGCAATGTGGATTTAAAGGTATGAGGGTTGAAACTGCAAAGAAGGTAATTCCATTAATAAGAGATAAGGGTTGGTTTTGGGATACCGAATTATTATATCTTACTCAAAGGGCAGGTTATAGATTTAAAGAGATTCCTGTTAATTGGGTGGAAAAAGGAAATAGTGGTGTGAATTTATTTGGAATAGTATTAGATTTTAGTAAAAAGATTATAAGTCTAAAGTATCGAAATCTTTAAAAGAATATTCATGTGAATTTTTTTATGAATAAGCTAGAAAGAACTTATTTTGGGAAAAATGTGCTAATTACAGGGGGGCTAGGTTTTTTAGGTACTAGCCTAAGCCATAGATTAGTTGAACTAGGGGCAGGAATTACGCTAGCAGACGCTTGTCTTCCACAATATGGGTCTAATCCTTTTAATTTGGAAGGTATAGAAGAAGGGGTTAAACTTAATGTGAATGACGTAAGGGATGAAAGTGCTATGAATCACTTGGTTAGAAATCAAGATTTTATATTTCATTTTGCTGGACAGGTTGCTCATAATGAAAGTTTAGAAAATCCTTTTTTAGATTTAGATATAAATTGTAAAGGTACGTTAACCCTATTAGAGGCTTGTAGAAAGAATAATCCTGATGCTAAACTGTTTTTTTCAGGGTCTAGGATGCAATATGGTAAAACTGAGAAGCTGCCTGTTGATGAAGGACATCCGTTGAGACCAAAAAGTCCTTATGGAGTTCATAAAGCTGCTGCAGAAGAATATTTTAGTTATTATAACCGTGAACAAGGTTTGAAAACTACCTCATTTAGAATCACTAACCCTTATGGTCCTAGAAGTCAGATGAAACATTCAAAATATGGTATGGTTAATTGGTTTATACGTCAAGCCATGGATGGAAATCCAATAAAAGTATTTGGAGAGGGTAAACAAATAAGAGATTATATCTATGTTGATGATTTAGTTGAAGCTTTTTTAATGACAGGCATTGGTGAAGAAACTGATGGGGAGATATTTAATGCGGGGAGTGGAATCCCTGTAGAATTTGTGGAAATGGCTAAGACCATTGTAGATGTAGTGGGGAATGGAACTGTCGAATATACGGAATGGCCTGCAGACTATAAGAATATAGAAACAGGTGATTTTTATGCAGATATTTCTAAAATTAGATCTATGACAGGTTGGCAGCCCAAAAATACATTAGAAGAAGGCATAAGAAAAACTTTTGAATTTTATACAAAGAATAAAAAACATTATTGGTAATATGAAAAAAATACCGAATTGGTGGTTTTCTCTACCCATTGTAATTTTAGCAATTAATCTGATAGTTAGAATTATTGATCAATCCAAATTGCTTTATATTTATCCTTTAGATTTTACTAATGACCTTAGTTCATATATGGGAAGGTTATTTTTCCTTACTAAATGTGGTTTTCATAATTTCTGCCCTTATTGGTATAATGGTTTTATTTCTTTTAAGAATTTTTCATTAGGTTGGAGCTTATTCACCCTCCCTTTGTTTTGGTTAACAGATAGTATAATTGCAGCCACATTTATTTCAATAATTTTGATGTATCTTGTAAGTTTTATTTTTCTTTATATTTTGGGTAAAACCCAAAGATTATCATTGATGGCAATTATTGCATTTTTCTTTTTCTTTTTTGGGAATGCAATTACTGTTGGAAATTTTCTAAGATTGGGTCGAACTGTTTCAATGTGGGGATTTGTTTTAGTAATTGGATTGGCAAGTTTGGTTTTATATTATAAGAATCATCCGTTGGATAAAAAATTCTCTTTATATTTTATTCCATTATATGCAATAATTTTATTTTCTCATCAACCAGAAATGCTTTTTTCACAAATTTTGGTTTTGGGTCTATTTTTAGTTAAAAAAACTAAAGAAAAAGTACAGATTGTGGCGTCTGCAATTGCTGGTTTTTTACTTGCTTCTTTTTGGGTCATTCCTTTTCTACAGGAATCATTAAAAGTTAGCATGTTTGAATGGATTGATAGAAGCATAGAATGGCCTTCTGCGGGACCATTTTTTCTTACTAATCTTGCTGGAATAATTATTCCATTAGTTTTATTTGGGAGTTTTTATTTTTACTGGAAAACCCATAATAAATCGAAAAAAGAATTATTATTTTTCGCTCCAATACTTTTAACGGGTATGTTGTCTTTATTTGGGTTAACTAAATTTCTTTACTTATTTAGAAATATCTCCCCAGACCCTTATTTGACATTTTTCATATTTATCATAATCTTTTATTTTTTAAAAACGAAGTTTGAAAATGTGAGGATGAGAAATCTTGCATTTGTTCTTGTTTCTATTGTCTGTATTGTAAGTGTGGTTATTACTCAGGTTCATACACCTCTCTTTACAGAACACGGCCCTTTAGAAAAGGAAGTTATTTCCATATTTCCTTTTGTTGAAGGAAAATACACCATGATATCTGATAAAAATGTAACTTCCTATAGTAAAGCATATTATACTTATGCGGCAGTTTATCACAATTTATCAACTGCGGGGGGTTGGTATCCACATATGGCTTCAAAAGATTATTTGGAGGAATATAATTCCATGTTCTCTTTCTATAACAAAAAAGATTGTAAAAATTTTACTGAAAAATTAAATCGTTTAAACATTGATGAAGTTATTTTTTATGGAACTGAATGTGGTGCAATTAATACTTGTGGTTTAAAAGAAAAAAAGATTTTGGATAATGTTTGTTTGTATGAAGTTTCTTAATCCCTTTAAAAAATATTTTTGTATAATGCTTTGAATGAAATAACTAGGAATCTTTTGCCCAGAAATGAACCTAATCGGACTATATTAAAAATTGCATAGAGGGATAAATACCATTTCTGGGGCATTGAAATTACTCCTCCGCCAGATAAGGGGGATTTTAATAAACTAATTATTCCTTCAGGTCTTAAATAAAAGAATAAATTGGATTTCATTGTATCGTACATTAATGTGTATTTATTTACTCCCCTAGGTACATAAGGTATGTCATCTCCCATCATATAATACTGAACATTAAAATTTTTCCAGTCTTTTAAGATTTTCAAGCTTCCTTCGCTTTTAGCAATATTATAAAGTCTAGTTCCCGGATAAGGGATTGCTACATTGAATCTTATATTATCTAAAGGTAATTTTTTTGCTAACCTGTAGGTTTTAAGTCTCTCTGCTCTTGTTTCGTCAGGTATTCCAAATATAAATGTAGCACTAGCTTTCATGCCCATTTCATGAGTTTTTAGAATCGCATTCACATTATCTTGAACAATTTGTCCTTTATCAAGTATTTTCAACAACCTATCAGATCCTGATTCAAAACCAAATTCTAACATTGTAAAGTTAGCTTGTTTCATCTTCCTTAAGATTTCATAATCAACAGAATCAGATCTTAGTCCTCCGATAAACTCTGTTTTTTTATTATAACCGCGTTCAATTATACCATCTAAAAGCTCTAAGAGTCTTTTTTTATTTACACTTAGATTATCTTCCATGAACCAGATCTTTTTCTGTTCATATTTATCTACTAGTAAACCAATCTCTTGTAGGGCTTTTTCTGTTGATAGGTGCCTATATTTTCCCCCAGAGATACTTCTTTGTGAGCAATAAATACATTGAAAGGGGCATCCTCTAGAAGTTATTATTGTCCCAAAATCACGATAATTATCAATATTTTTTTCAAAAAGATCATAAGGAAATGGAGAGAGGTCATCCATATCGATTAGGGGACGAGGGGGATTATGGATAATTTCCTCGCCTTGTCTATAAGATATACCTTTTAGATTGCCATATTCTTTCTTGGTCTTAATAGCTTCATACAATTTACTTAAGGTTTCTTCACCTTCTCCCTTAATAACTACATCAACATTTTTCTTTGATAAACATTCATTAGGTACCACGGTAGGATGAATGCCACCCACTACTACTAAAATCTCGGGATCTATTTTTTTAATTTTCTCTGCTAATTCATAGGTCCTCTTTGCGGTTGTCGTTAAACAAGAAATCCCGACAATTTTGGGGCCTTCGATTTTTTCAATTTCTTCTCTAAGTAAAGTATCTGTTATTGTTAGGATATTTTCATCTAAAATTTGGGCCTTATCTTCATTTTTCTCCCTTAGATATCCCGCTAGAAATCCAATACTTGTAGGGAATGTTGTATAAATAAAACTTGTTATTAATTTTGTTTCCGATTTAGGGTTAATTTTGGGATTTATAAATAACATTTTAATCGTGTGGTTTGGGATTAAATTGTTAAAAAGCGGTATTTAAATATTTATGTTTATTAAAATGCATATAACTTTTTTTTTATAAATTTATTATTTTTTCATTTAATTTTGGAAATTTTAGTAGGAAATGAGGTATTTTATGAGTAATGCAATTATATCGATTAACCTTAGAAACCTTTTTATAAGTTGTTTTTGGGTTTTTAGCTATGAACTTTATCTTACCCCTTTGTATTGCGGTCTCTTTTTTAATCGCAATTTATATTACTCCTTGGTCTATAAAGTATTTGAGAAATATCGGGTTAGTTGTAAAAGATCAAAATAAAAAAGATAAACCCATGATACCCATTTCTGGAGGAATGGCTGTTTTGTCTGGATTTTTTATTGGTATGATGTTGTATATTTTCTTACAGACATTTTTACCAGATGGTTATGCTATAAATGATAAGGCCCTAATATATTTATTGAGTGCTTTGATCTCTATAATTATGATTACTTTTGTGGGTTTTATAGATGATTTAATGGTAAAGTCGGATAAAGAGGGCTCTAATGGTTTAAAACAGTGGCAAAAACCTTTATTGACATTAACTGCGGCTATCCCTTTAGTAGTTGTTAATGCGGGTGTAAGTACTCTTGTGATCCCCTTTTTTGGTAGGATGGATCTTGGTTTAATTTATCCTTTAATACTAATTCCAATTGGTGTGGTTGGAGCTGCTAATATGGTTAATATGCTCGCAGGATTTAATGGTTTAGAAACGGGAATGGGACTGATTTATGTCGGTATGTTTACGTTATATGCTTATGTGCAAGGTGGGTCTTTCATAATTGAAAGACTTGTAGTCTTGGTTGTAGGGGCATTAATCTTTGCCGCATTATTGGCTTTTTATTTATTCAATAAATTTCCTGCAAAAATATTCCCGGGGGATTCTTTGACATATTTGTTAGGGGGAACTCTGACCACAATGGCAATTATTGGCAATTTTGAAAAAGCTGCTTTGATAATGTCTATACCTTTTTTTATTGAGTTTATTTTAAAAGCGAGAGGAAAATTTCAAAAACAAAGTTATGGGTATTTTGAAAATGGGAAATTAAAATCCCATTATAAAAAAATATACTCTTTGCCCCATATTTTGACTAGAACAGGTAAATTTAGTGAAAAACAAGTGGTTTGTACATTCATTTTAATGGAATTATTTTTTAGCAGCTTAATATGGGTGATTTAAAAAGTGGGATTTATCAAAACTCAATTAAGAAAGAATAAAGTTCTACTTAAAGATAATTTGATTTTGTTTGTGACTATTTTTTTAGCCAATCTTATTAATTATTTCTTCCACTTTTATGTGGGACGAACTTTGGGTCCTGAAGATTATGGTGTTTTTGGTGTGTTATTATCTCTTGTTTATATCATTGTGTTTCCATTAATGGCCATACAAACAACCATCTCAAAATTTGTAGCGGAGCTTAATATCCATAAAGAAAAAGAAAAAATTGCTTATTTATTTTCTAAATCTTTTAAAAAAATTGGATTGGTAGGTTTGGGGATTGGTGTTATTTTTATACTTTTAAGTCCATTATTGGCTTCTTTTTTAAAAATTGATGTTGTTAGTCCATTAATTATTTTAGGTATTTCAATTGTTTTTGCTTTTTTAATTCCGATCCTTAGAGGTCTATTACAGGGTTTACAAAACTTCAGACTATTGGGGATTACTTTTATCAGTGAAAGCTTAACTAAACTGTTTATAGGGGTTCCTTTGATTTATCTTGGATTTGGTGTGAATGGAGCTATTGGAGGTTTTGCCTTGTCATTCTTTATTCCATTATTAGTTTTATTTTATTTTATTAGGGGTTTCTTTAGGGATGTAAAGGAGAAATTTAATACCTCCCAAATTTATAGATACTCCTTTCCAGTTTTGATAATGTTATTAAGTTTAACAGGGTTTTATACATTAGATATCATTCTCGTAAAAAGATTCTTTAATCCAATTGATGCAGGGTATTATGCGGCTTTGAGTTTACTTGGAAAGGTTATTTTCTTTGCCTCTATGTCTATTGCGATGGTGATGTTTCCCAAAGTTTCAGAATTTGCTTCTCAAAATAAAAATTCAAAATCTCTTTTGATGAAGTCTCTTTTGATTGTATTGGGATTGGGCTTGGTGGCTAGTTTATTTTACTTTAGTATTCCTAATTTTATTATAGGTTTACTTTTTGGAAAAGACTATTTAATTATTGCTCCTTTATTAGGATTATTTGGAATTGTGATGACAGTATATTCATTGGTTTATGTTCTTTCTTATTATCTCATTGCTTTAAATAAAAATAAATTCTTATATATTTTGATTTTTTTCAATTTAATAGAAGTAGGACTAATCTCTATTTTTCACGAAAATCTGATGAGTGTAGTCATAAGTTTAATTAGTGTTATGGTCTTATTATTCTTAAGTTTAATAGCGTATACTATAAAAAATGACAAATCTATCAATAATTATTCCGGCATATAATGAAGAAAAGAGGATTGAGTCTACTCTCAATAACCTCTTAAAAGTATTTGGAGATGCTGAAATCATAGTAGTTTCTAATGGAAGTAAGGATGGGACTGTAGAAATATTAAAAAAATGGAAAG
>NZER01000261.1 GCA_002690445.1 Candidatus Pacearchaeota archaeon | reverse complement strand
TATAATAGCTGGTAAGAATATACCCATATCAAAAATTATTACTTCATCATCAATTTTCAAAGCAGTCATGTTCTTTCCTACTTCACTATAACCGCCTACACTACATACTTCAATCATTTTTTCATCAACTCCTATATATATTTTAAAGAATTATCTTTAACTCTTTTTAAACTTTTGCTTATTTAATAAAAAAGAAAATAAAAGGAAGAAATTAATGTTTTCTTCCAGATAATTGTTCTCTAGCTCTATAACCTCTTAGAGCTTGTTTGTACTCATTTTTTATAGAATCTCTTTTACCTTTTTGTAATTTCATAAAAGGTTTTGATTCTTTAGAGATACTAACATGGTAAGTATTTTTTCCAGTTTGAGCAATCCTAGTCTCTTCTTGACCTACACTTTCAGGAATACCATCGATTTCAGTTATTGATTTTCCATCCACAACTACATCCATTTCCTTAATTATGATTTCTTCACCATTAGGTCGTGTAAAAGTAGTTTCTAAAGCTGGATGATAAGCTCCACCAGTAACATATTCTAAATCAACTTCTTGCCCTTCATGTTGCCATCTTGTACCATCTACAGGAGAAACAAAAGCCGGACGTTCCATTATTCCTATCCATTTAGCGGTAGTAGAATACATCGGAGAATCTTTATCCATTCTTTGAGATCTAATAAGACCTTCCTCATCACCTGGTTTTTTAATTACAAAATCAGTAAATTCTGTTCTTTCACCTTTTTTTTGTACATTTTGAACTATTTGTTGCATTCCTTTAGGATTTCCTCTATTAACAAAAGGTATATGTGCACACCCAGTCATTAATATAGCAGCTCCTGTTGCAATTCCTTTTTCTAAGTTATTCATTTTTATTATTATCTCCTTAATTTGATACTAAAATGGAGAATTTATCCCTTTTTAAAGTTTTCTATTTATTAACTACTATTTAGTAGGTAAATTAGCTTCCCTAAATCTATATTCATTTATTAAATGTCTAAATCCCCATAATCCAGGATCTTCAGTCATCTCATTCTTTTCTCTTTCATCACTATGTCCATCTCCATCACCATAACAAACATCTGGAGCATATTTTCGAGAAACTTCTTCTAAATTTTTCAAAGCTTCAATTACTTGTTCTTCCCTAGGACGTTTAGTACCTGCTAATTCTGAAGCATATTTAAATACAATATCTCTAATTTCCCTACTAGATTTTCCTCTTAAATTTTCAAAAGCCAATAAAGCAGGCATATCTTTTTCTAATTCATCAAGAGTCTTTAATCCAGTTCTAGCACATCTTCTAAAACTTCTCACTTCTTCCTCTTCTGGAATTCCATCAAAATCTCCATAATACCTATCTGCTACATATCCTTCATAGTCTCTTGTTTTTGCAATCGTTTCTTTTATCTTTTCAAACGTTAATTTTCCATCTTCTCTCTCACTTGTATCATAAATAACACTTCTAACGTCTTTTGGACTTAAAGCTGAGAATACATTTTTCAAATACATAGGATTTGTTTTAGCTTCTAACCCTCTAGCTAAAAAAACTAAAGGTACAATCGCCAAAATTTTTTTATATCCATTTAACATCTTTATTTAACAATTATCTACTTAGTTTTATTTATAAACCTTTCTATATTAACTACTGTCCAGTAATCCTAACAATAAAGCTTAAATACTCCTTTTTTTAGTCTAATACTATGAAAGAAAGTCGTTTAGAAAAAATATTAAAATGGACAGCTTCAATAGCACTTCCCATAGCTTTAGCAGGAACTTTAGCCTATGGAAAACTAATAAACAAAACTACCCCTTTAGATATTAAAAATGTCCATATAACTTCTCAAGTAGACCAAAATATGGCCTCTACAAGCTCTAAAAACGCTAAATTTGGTCAAAATGTTAACCTTCACGCTATTATTGAAGCTTCTCAAGGAGATAGCACTTTTTATTTAGGAACCCCTGATAGTGCAGATATTCATGGAAAAAAAGTATTTCCTCAAAAATGGAACCATAAATATGGAGATCTTGGTATTCAATGGTCAAAAGTAGAACCAAAAAAAACATTTTTTCCAGAAAATATAACCCCTTCTTACCAAGAAACTCTTCAAGATTGTAGACAATGGGAAATCCCTTTAGATGTTTCTCCCACCCAACCTCTAGAACATGAAGTAGAATCTCAATTAGAAGAATTAGGTCTTATTAAAATAAATAATTCCCCAGATTTAGGTACTATGAGATATAAATTAAAAATTAATTATGATGACTCAACATATTCTACTCCTGGAAAAGAAAGTACAGACAAATTTGGCATAAAAGACAATGTCCACAGAATTAGTCTTAGAAAAGATGACACCGAATTGGGATGGGCTTATGCTTGGATGAACCTCCCTTATATTTGGGGAGCTCGAAGCACAAATGATCAATCTCCTCCCGAACATCATCAAACTGAAAGATTCATAGCACAAGATTGCGCTGATTTAATGGTTGGAGCCGCAAGATTTTCAGGGAAAAAACACCTACCTTACACTTGGTCTTATGGTTTGATTAATCATTCTAATACTATAGCAAAGGTAGAAGATATAGATGACCATTTCAACTTCCTTAACAAAAAAGGAGAATTCATAAGATATGGTGACCAACCAGGACAAGTTAAAATCGGAGATAAATTACTAAGTACTAGACACGTTGGATTTCTAGCCCAAGATTCTGGACCCTATGGTGAACCAGATGGAATCCTTAATGGATATGATGTTATGTTTCATACATTATTTAATTCACCTAAAGAAATTTATCTATGTCAACACCCTCCTCAAAAAATTTTGAGATGGAAAAATTAAGGAGTTTCCGCCCATTTCCTTATAACAAATGGACTATTAAAAAAACTAACCTTATCATAAGCCACCGCCCCTTTCCTTCCTAACCTTCCCCCAGAGGTAGATTGAAAAATTAAATCATTTTGGTCCAAAATACCATTTTCATTTGTATCTCCATAAAATCCAATTGTATGTCCATATTGTGCATATCTATACCTTTTGTCATGAGGATCAATTCTTGGGTGCCCTTTTACAAACATATCTCCAGGATGTAATTGATTTGGTCCATTCCCTACCTCTACCACTACAGGTTCATATTCATATTCATATTTACCCTTCGTTGGATCCAATTTTACAATCATTTTGTGTAACTGTGTGTCTCTTTTTGCAAGAGAAAACACTACCTCTTTCTTTTCAATATCATAAACTTTCAAAGAACCATCAGTTCCCACAATATATGCAATTCCATTATTTATATCAAATCGATGATTATCTGATGTAAATTCGGCTTTAATTTCTCTTATAATCTCATTTTCATTAAATTCTACAATTTTATTTTTTCCTAACCCATATAATTTATTTGTAACTTCATCCATTGCTAAAGAAAGAGAACCTCCTGTTTCTACCTCACTAATCAGATTACCATTTTTAGCATTAAATACCCTAATCAATCCATTAGGTAAATCCTCTGAAAAACCTACATAAATTTTATCATCATAATAAACCAAAGTTTTTGGTTGCTGAGTTGAAATCAATTGATCTCCATAGTGTACTCCAACTTGCCCTTCATTTCGAGCAACATCATTAAACTCTATCCCTTCAGGTAATTTCCCTACAAAAATACCATTGCTATCTTTCCCTTCCCATTTAATTGGATTTTTATCAATATCAAATTTCATTATGGTAGAAAAATCTTCCACTAAAATATAAATTATTTTATTTACTTCATCAAAAGCTATATCTTTAGGATCCGAATCCAAATCTCCTATCTCCACATCTTGTTTATAACTATCATAAGGCCCTTTCATAGAAATAGAACCAGAATACATTGGATCACTCTCATATGCCCTATTACCTGAACCATAAATATGTACATAGTCAATATTTTTAGGTTCGTAATTCTGACTTGGGTCTGCAATAAAAATATAACCCCCCTTTACTAATAAGCCCTTAAACTCATTGTTTGAAGGCAAAACTCCATAATCTCCTCTTCTCCCACCCAAATACGACCATCTCCCACTAGATGATAAATCATTCGGAAATAATCTAATGAGATATTGTTCATAAGATCCTGCTGCAGTTTTATCTGCATCTAGTATATAAATCCCCCCATCTTCATAAGAAACATCTATCAGATTAACTCCACTAGTAGTAATAAATTTATAAAACATTTTCCAATCTGTTCTTGGCTCAGAAATAACTTTCCCATCGCGAATATAAGATTCATCTCCTTCTTGCCTTCCTAAAGTTTGTGCAGAAATATCAAAAGGATTATTTATAAAGTCCATTTGATAAGCTAAACCGACTTGAAGGTCAGCACAATCCAGCCATTCTATATTTGCCACATTAACCGGACAACTTCCCACTCCAGATTTTACATTTCCATGAAAAACCTTAAGCATATTCAAAATTTCATTACCCGTATTTCCTTTCCTAGAAATTCTATGGGCTTCGCTTCTTATTTTAGTTCCCAATGAAACCATAAACCTATTTGTTCCAACATTGTCATCATTACATTTAGGATCATAAATATCAAGTTGTCTATTACATTCAGAAAGTATGATCTCCCCTTCCCATCCTCGATCATAATTAGGTTTTATTAAATTTTCCATACCCAATGGATATCTCCTAGATCCCGGAACTCCAGTAATTTTTAGAACAGTAGACCAAAATAGAGGAAGTTCTATTAAAGATTTATCCCATCTCTCTAAATTTACAATTCTTCCATCAATTTTAGCTTGAGTTGGATAATTATCAGATTCTCCTTCATAACCTAAATAATATTTCTCCCCCTTTCCTTTTACAACTACATACATTTTTAATCTATCATATTCGGAATATTCAAAGATATTCTCTTTAACTCCAGCTCCATTATCCGGTATCTCTCCCTCCAATCCGCTCACAATAATTAAATCTTCAGGTTTGGATTCTACCAAGTCATATAACAGATCTAAAGCAGATGAACTAAATTTATTTGATTTAATTTCTTCCTTTAAAAAAGGAAAAAAAGGTTCTAATTTAGATTTATCATCTATATTTTCAATCAATATTTTAATCCCATTTAAAACCTCTTTTTTAACTTCATTTTCCCTACTCCGAGAATATTTTAAATAAAGGGGGATATAAGATTCCAAATTTCTAGAACCTATATGAATTTTCATATGAGCATTAAACAGTTTCAGGATCTCTTTAAAAACAAACTTATCTTCATCCCCCTTTTCTAAAATTAATTCTAAAGATTTTATATCCTCAAAAACAACACCTGTTTGAGGAGCTTTTGTTTTTTGTGACGTTTCTATTTTTTTAATCGCGAGCTCCATCATTTCAAATAGTCTTATATAATATTGTTTATCTTCAATTTCAACATCTTCTAACTTTTTCAATATTGAATTTATCCTTCCATAAATATCGTGATCAGGATCCAAAGAAGAAATTCCATAACCCCCTCTCCACCCCTCTAAAATGCCTGTAATTCCATCAAATGTAGACGGTTTATTACCAACCCCTATATCACTTATAAGCTGATCTAAAACCTTCCCTAAAGGAGTAGTCTCCAAACTAAGATGACTTTTCATTGCTATTCCTACCAAAATATTTACAACATTTCTATGATGCACCTGATATCTATCCAGATATTTAATCACTGGCATAACCATTTTATATATCGAAGGATCTATTACATCTCCCTCAGAAGGGTTAACATAAGAAACATATTGAAGATTCACAAGTGCTAAAGTTCTAATTTCCTTATTCGAATCTTCTAATAAAGGAATTAAAGGATCCATCAATCTTAAAATAATCTCGCTAGTACTTTTATCATAAATAGAAACGCCTCTAGAAAGTGTTCCTTTAAAAACTTTTAAAACCTCCACCTTTAAATCCTCATCTTCTAAATAAGGTAAAAGTGGATGGAGAATAAAATAACGTTTATGGTCATACCTATCCCTTTTTCCTGTAATTTGATTCAAAATCCGAATAGATTCCTCCTTAAAATCATTATATTCTAACAACCAAATAAATGAATCCAAATTATCTACTAAAGGATTATCCGGAGATATCATTTGATGTTTAGTAACCATATGTCCAAGATCCGTCAAAGAAATTTGAGCCAATTCATCATCCCCTACAATTAAATTTATATTCAAACTTATTATTAAAGGCCAAATTGATAGGCTATCTTGTATAGGATACATAAACTCCATAAAATTGTTATTATCATCTAAAATTTCTATTAGAGGAGTAACCGTCCTAACGTCTCTTCTCAACATCAAATTCTGAAAAGCCCCCATATTTCCTTTTTTAAATTTCTTAAGTAAACTTTTTACATTTTCTTTACTACCCTCAAATTGATCATAACAACTTGTTTCACCTGTAATTCTTTCAAGACAAAATCCCTTACACTTAGTATCCACAATCTCCTTATTAACAGAATCATAAGTTACCAAAACATTTCCATCTTCATGATCAAAACTACTACAATGTGGCTGTCTTAATTCGTTAACAAAGGTAGAATAGCGAAATATCTCCGGCCCATCTAAGTTAATATAAATCATCCCTTTAACCCTTTCTTTTCCAAGTAATTTCTTATAAGGTTTTACATCTTCTTCATTTGAAACAATTTCTATCTTTCCAAGAAGCATTAATATTTCTTTATCCCACTCAGGATACTTCACAAGACCTGCATCAATAACCTCTTCAAATTTATCAATATAACTTCTTTCATCCTTCTTCATTTTTTTAACAATCTTTTCCACTAACTTAATATAATCCTCTCTCTTTCGAGGATTTAAACAATTAAATTTAATCACAAATCCTGTTAATCTATTAATATCTAAAATAACCGCCCCCATAGCGCTTTCTCCCCCATCTTTTCCACATTGAGCATCTTCAAAAATTCCCAAAGGTGTTCCATCTTCAGCAATCCCACATACAGTCCCTTCTTCATCACATTCCCCGGTTGTAAACCCTTCAGAATCTTTACACCATCCAACCCCACTATCCACATAACCTTCGGGTTTATCCACACCAGGAGCCACATGAGTACTATCTGCACATTCCCACTCATCCACATTAGAAGGTACATTAACACCACCTAATGAAACAACAGGACCAAC
>NZER01000260.1 GCA_002690445.1 Candidatus Pacearchaeota archaeon | reverse complement strand
CGCCACTTCTTCGTCTATGCCCAGGAGAAGGGGCTAGGCGACATGGGCTGCTTGGTAGGGGAGCAGCGGGACGAGGAGGAAGGGGTCTACTCAGACCCTTGGTACGATGGGATGGAGATCGTATCGAAAGCCCTTAACTGGATAGTTAAGGGTGAGTGATAGAAAGCTTCAGCTAATAGTCGGAGCCTTTCTTTTAGCCCCCAACCTAAGTACGCAAATCAGGGGTCCGAATGTGGCATAAGTATATGAAGAGACAAAGGTAATCATAAACCCTGAGTCTCACTTTTGACACACACACACACACTCGGAGATCGTGATTGGCTCTGGGTGTTCATATTAAGGAGGTGGACTATGTCTACTCTTACAATCATCGCTCTGTTATCGGCGGCTGCTCTCCTAGCACTTGGTTTTGTCTATACACGCGTTGCACGTCGAAAGGAACACCGCCGGCTCGAGGCTTTACCGCCAGTACATATTCTCACAGCAAGACACATCATCAACCTCTGGGGGACTGATGTGGAACTAGGACGTCGTGCAGCCATCTGCCTAGCTTCAATGGCTGGATGGAAGGTTGAGGACGTAGTGTACGCCCTCGCAGGTCGCTATGGCCTGGAGCCCGACGAGATAGGATCTATATGGGCGACACAAGAGAAATTAACATTGGACCTTTTGAGTGGAGATATGAGCGATGCTGAATTGAAGGAAGCCGTCAGTCACCTATTCCACTCATAAGGTAATAAATATATACCCACCCGCTCAGGGTTCTATGGGCGGGAATTTAAAAGAAAAGCCTAAGGACCTTTTCCTTTAGCTCCGAGACTTACTATATGCCCCATCTTCTGTCCAGTTTATTTAGTAACTTATAAAGTTGTTTACCCGTCACACCTGCAGCCGCTAAACCTGCAGCCGCAGCAGGTAAGGAGTCACCTGCTTGTGTGGTAAGATGTTTTAACACATCATCGGAGAGGCCCAGAGAATTTACTAAAGCCCTACCCCCTCGTACTCCTGCCCCCCCAGCTAATACAGCTACTGGTGCAGCGGTAGCCATATTAATACCACGAGACAGAGCATTAGCCACCTTCTCTTGGGCTAACTGTACACCAAGTCCATAGTACTCAGACGCAATTTTCTCTGCGGCTAGTTTATCCAGGATTAGTAGTCCCTTAGAGGTTGACTTAGATAATCAGCGGTTCCCATAACACCGGGAATAGAACTTAGAGCACCTTCAACGCCACCAGAAGCTAGTCCAGAGGCCCTACCTCCTAGGTTACCAAGGACTCCTCCTGTACCAGCACCTAGTAGAGCGCCCAAAGCTGCTAGTGCTTTACCTCCTTTAGAGCCTGCTGCACCACCGAGCAAAGCACCTAGTCCAGCGCCCCCTGCTGTACCCAACAGAGCACCTTCTCGTCTTCGTTGCTCCATTAATGAACCGATACGATCTGCTGGCTCACCTTGGTACAGATCACGCTGTGCATCCATAGCCTCCTGAACTTGTCCTAGGTCCAAAGCTATCTTTCTCATAGCCAATTGAATCCCAGCTTCATAGTACTCTGATGCTATTTTCTCTGCTGCTAGTTTGTTCATAACAAGCTCCTTTTAGCTAAGTATAGCACACGCAAATTCACCTATCAAATGTGGCATAAGTATATGTAAAGAACAAAGGCTGCTGATCGGGAGATTAGGTAGTGCCAAGAGACCGACAAGGTTGAGGGTGGATCCGCAGCGGATAGCGTCGGCGGGTCAAGTATGTGAAAGCATGCGAAATTTGAGTCTTTATTGGGCCTTGCTCCTTCGGGAGTGAGTCCCACCAATGTTGCTGTGTGGATCCACCTCGAAAGAGCGCCACATGGGACTTAGAAAGTTATGAGTAAAGTTAATCTTGTAAGTAAATCTTGTAAACTATATGCGTATTAACCCTCAGGTAGGGCGAAAAGTATGTACGATCTTCTAAAAAAGGATTA
Organism: Candidatus Pacearchaeota archaeon; assembly: GCA_002690445.1. The sequence continues at coordinate 4,041 of NZER01000260.1, read as the reverse complement.
GCAAGACTACCCAAGATTCCTGAGGGCGGCGTGGAAACCGTGCAAAGGGTATACGAAACTCATTTCACCCTGGTATAGGTATAGTCGAGAGGCTAGGTATATTGGGGCATTGGTTAAGTCTGAGGAAAGCGGGACGAAAAAATACACAAACCTGTGGGGTTAGAATTCCCCGGAACAAAAATCCGTAGACCATACTACGACAGAAGGTTAGGACTGGCAAGAAGTTAACGTTTGCCTAGTAGAAGCTGTGAAGTGGACTTCAATCAGAGTAGGACATTCGAGAGCCTTACAAAGTTCTGGGAGATATAGGTGTTCACGCCTGAATAAACGTGGGCGTGTCAATGCGAAGCAGGCGGTTCTGCAGCAGCTAGGGGTCCCTTACCTGAAGTACTAGGGCGAAAAAACAAGGGGCAGCGAAAGATTGAGCACTCCCCTCGACCAAACCCAAAGGCAATCGGGGTGAGGTTTGTAGAAGAAGGATGTCCCGTGGTTTCTTCGTAGGGCTTTCGAAGGTGTACCCAGATAAACACCGAGCCCACCATAAACCCTCCACTAGGAGAAGAGTGATGGAAGTAAGAAAAGCGCCAAGACTCAGAGGCGCGGTATTAAGTAGACGAGTCCGGCATCGCCTCGACCCCGATGCCCTAGTAGGAGATATGCCGTGGCTATCGCCTACTAGAGTCATAATGAAGGGTTGCCACCTTAACCCCGAACATACTTAGCGGGTAAGCTACTGCGTTTTGGATGAGCGCAAGTACGTGTCATAGTACCATAGTAGCAAATGAAGTAAAGGCCTTGATGGCCCTAGGGGTGAAAAAGCTGAAAAGCTCACCCTGGGATGACTTAAGAACCTGACCCTGTAGATGGTCTAGCCCCGGCTAGTCTGATCGTTATGGTGAAGGATTTCTGAGTTAACATTCTCCGGCGTGAGTGGAGTAGGATTTCCACACGCCCCTAGGTAGGTAACGATAGGAAGCAGCACTGATCTAAGTGTGCATAGCAAGAAGAAGAAAGTTAACAAACGGTACTGGTTCCATTGGACTTAGTAGTGGCATCACGAAGCCAACCAGCCGTTGAAACTTTTTCTTTTTAGCTCCCAGCCAAGCACGCAAATCCGAGGTCGTTTTGTGGCATAAGTATATGAAGGAACAAAGGTAATTATAAACCTCCTTCTTTTGAGCCTCCCTCGGACATGCTGTTCGTTGGGGGATTTGTTTAACGCGTCACATATGGGAGCTAACCATGAACGCAATCACAAAACTCATTTCTATTCTTATTCTTCTTACTTCTCAGGCACAAGCGCAACAAACAACACCGTGCTCACAAACCGTGTTCACGAACTGCCATCAAACTTCCGCACCTGCTGCTGCGCCTGCTGCACCTGCTGCTGCGCCTGCTGCACCTGCTGCTCCAAGCTCAGAGGTATCTGCAGCCACCGCGAAAGCGGTGGAGTTTATCAAGGCCAACACGCATGAGAGATCATGCCGAATGATAAGCGTAAAGGCCTTTTCTGATACCAAATGGAGCTTAGATCTTCAGATTAAAGCCGTATCTGACCTGGGCGCAGGGATGGAGACGTATTCCTGCTCACCCAAAAACGAGTCAGGCCACGCCGTAATTGTAATCGGGGTAAATCCCTGGTTTCAATTGATTGAAGTCAATACCGGATGGTTTGATTCAAAGATCACCCAGCCCTCTGATGGCCTTGAGATCTTCAAGGTAAATGCTCGCCGTAAAGGTTACCTAGTAACTGACCTGGGGGATGTCGAGTGCCAAGCAGCCGTGCGCTGCGTTGACATCGCTGCAATCGCAGGGAAATAATTCCCAAACCCCACTGTACGGGGATACATATAAATAAAAAGAAAAGAGGTACAGCTCTTTTTTTAGCTATCAGAGCCCCTAGCTTTATTTATCAGGTATGAAGCCCCCACAGATGAGGATACCCAAGGAAATAAACTAGCCGCTAGAAGCATTTTTCTTTTCTTAGGATCCTCTACTAACCTAGCGAGTAAGTTTTTTTTAGCTACGGGAATAGCCTTTTCACTTAGCTTACCAGCACCCACTCCCAAAGCGGCTAGAGTACCAAGGCCCCCTAAAGCCTCTACGGCAGCCGGTAGTGTATCTCCTGTCAAGGTCTCTCCTAAATGCTGATATGGTGATACAAACTTCTCAAGTAGTGAAGGCTCGGTTAGTGCTCTTTGCGCCCCTAGACTAGGGGGAAGCCCTAGTGTCTTAGCTGGTAGCATAGCCGCTACAGATCCTACTGCCGCAGGCAAACCGATACCCCCCTTAGCTGCTCGGCTAAGTGAAGCGTGCTTAAATCGGCCATTAGGGTTATCTGGTAAATTTTGGATCAGCATTTTTTTGACCCTTTTCGCACAGCTTACCTTTTCTAAGTTCTTACCTAGTCTCCCCCTACTAGCAAGTGCCCCAGCTAAGTCATGACCAAGTACACCGGCACCACCTACTAGCCCCCAGTAAAGTGGCTGGTTCTGTACCCCCAAAGCATCCAAGGCTAATAGAGAAGCACCTGACGTACCACCTGCTCCTAGAGCACGGGTAATAGTACTTCTCAACGCATTCATAGCAGAGGCTTCCTTAGTAACAAGCACAGTTTTTAAAAGTTCACGGCTCATAAAATAACTCCCTTATCTGGCATAAGTATATGATCGTGGCACCACAGTCGCGACCTTAGCGCTCTTGAAAGGAGTATCTATGAGCTTGGATAAACTAGCGTTGCTAAAGGCGGCGCTTGACTTAAACTGCTTCTGGGGACGAGACACACCTCTCCCCACTAAGTATAGACATATGGTAACTCTAGGGGGAGGGACGGAGATCCTCTTAGAGAATCTAGCTTGCCGGGAGGCTCACTACCTTGGGGTAAGTATTCTTACCCTACTAGGTTTAGAGCCAGACGACACCCCAGAGGACGCTCAAAGAGAAGCGGCCATAGAGTTTGGGGAGGGGTTGTCTTCTAGAGTCCTCCAAAAGTCCCAGGGAAACCGGGACCCCGGATGGTGGCTGGAGTGTGGGATGTATGTAAGACCAGAGGTGCTAAGGCACGCCCTCTGGGCACTACACAACCACCTAGACGTAGTGGCACAATATGTAGCGACCTGTGGCGAGGAGGATATAAATCTCCTCTTCACAGAGGCTACGCCTCCTCCCCGGAGTAGCTTTCAGTGGGGCGGCCACAAAACTCATGGGGTGCGACGGAACATCTCTACGGCGAGCATGGGGAGGTACTGGAACGGGACGGACCGCAAGTACACGACCCGAGCCCTTTGGTCTCGTGATCGTCACGGGCACAAGACTAGAGGGAAGACGCTGGCGGATAAGAGAAAGGGTCTGGGACGGTTATAGACCTAACCATCGGGTAGTGACGGACTGCCCATGGGGGAGGTCTAGGGAGAGGAACTTGTGGTCGGGGCTCTTTTCTTTAGCTGTGAGACTATCTACATAGAACTTAGTAGCCCAGTAAATAAGTTCTCCATCAAGGAACTTTGATACTAGTCTAGTTCCCACCCCATCTAAAGCCCTGTACCTATTGTATAAGGCATCTGAACAAGCTACCAACTCTTCTTCTCTCTCAGAATCGTCCACCAAATTAGCTTGGTTTCTTATAAGACAGATAAGTTTGAGTACGTTCGATGGGTCCCACGTAGCCAGCATCACAGAACCAGGCTTGGCTCTTAGTCTACTAGGTGGGATGTCTATGTACCTTAAATAGTATGCAGATTTCATAGCCCACTTACGAGCTACTCCATACTCTTTAATAAGCCACCAGGCTAGTCGATTGTACTCAGAACTTAGTAACATAGTACATATTAACTATTATAGTAGGCGTAGTAGGCGGCTTCTTCCTCTGGACTCATCTGGGACTCATAACCCATTGAAGCATAGGGATCAGCTGCATAGTCACCGGAAATATCTTGTAGAGCATAGTCCATTGGACTAGGTTGCCCTGCTGAATATCCAGCCAAGTTACCTCCGCCCTCGCTCATAGCCCTAAGAAGATCCCCATAACCAGCTAAGTCCTCT
>NZER01000259.1 GCA_002690445.1 Candidatus Pacearchaeota archaeon | reverse complement strand
GCCGGAACGTCCGTGGCTCCGCCCACCAGCCTAGCCATTAGTTGCCCACCCGAACTTGTTCACGGCTGCCATGCCGGGCACCTTGCCACGCGCAATCTCTAGGAAGAAGTTCTTGATACGCGGGTCCGGCTCGGACGTTATCTTGGCCCCGCCAGTCGTCATGGTCCCTACTCCACCCCAGCCATGAGCCGGAGGGTCCGCTGAACGAACGTGTTCGCCACGGCAGTCTTCTCGGCGTCCGTGGTGGCAGCCGCAGCCGCAGCCTCATAGTCGCTGAGGGCCTGTGCGGCGGGGGACACCTTGGGCACGGGCTGCACAGGGTTGACGCTACTCACCAGCGCCGTCACCTTGCCGTCCTTGATGGTCAACTTGTGGTCACGGGTCGGGCGCAGGTCGGTGCGGATCGACAAGAATCCCTGGTCAGCCCAGGCCGTCGAAGCCGTGTCGTGAGAGTAGACCGCCATGACCTGATTGCCGTTGTTAGGGTCATAGAACGCCAGCATCTCGCCCCCTATCCAATCGCCAAGTAGTAGTAGACTACGCTGCTCGCATTGGGGTCGCTGTCGCCCCCAGCGTCGTCTACGGTGAATCCGTCCGCCCCAAGGGCGATGATCGCATTGTCGATTGAATCCGGCGTAGCGGCTGCCAGATCGACGGAGGTCTTGTTGGCCTCAATGTCGATAAACCCTGTAGCCGTGAAGACGATTTCTCGCGCGGCGAACGCTGCCGTTTGGCTTCTCCAGATTTGCACGAAGATCACCTGGAAGCCGACCCCCGTGATAGCTTGCGAAGTTGTACCGTCGCCCGTATATGTCCCCACCTTTGCGCTGGCGACGGCGTTGATCGCAGTGTCCACGTATGCCTTGATGGACTGCTGCGTGGCAATCTGAGTGTTGGAGTCCGACGACAGGGCGTCTTCGTCCAGAACGGCGGTGCCACTCACCCCGGTGTTCAGTACGGCGCTCGTGAGCGTCTTGGCTGTCAGGGTCTGAGTTGCCGCCACGCCCACGAAGGTGTCGCTGCTGTCCGGCACCGTCCAGGTCCGCTGCGCCGAAGGAGTGGCCACGAAGACGATGGAGAAGGCGTCATCGCTGCCCCTGAGCCGCAGGACGTTGGCTTCCAGTTCCTGCAATTGCACGGCGTCGTCGTACTTGATGCGGCGGACACTGGAGCCGCTGGTGATCTGGACATCAAACTGCCCCTCAGTGGCGTGCGTGATGGTCCAGAAGCCACTGCCGTTCGTGGTGGTCGAGGCGCGCGTGGGCGTCGTGGTATTACGGTCGAGCAGCAGGACGGTTGCGCTGGCTACGGGTGCTCCTGCGTCGTCATAGACAAACCCGCTGTAAGTTTGGCTCATTACTGTCCCCCAGACAGACGGCTGTGGTCACGGAAGCGGAGCGCCTCGCTGGTGAAGAACCGCACGTTCTTGGTGATGTCGTCCTCGTCGATGAATATCAGGGTGATGCCCTCGCCAGCCAGGATTGCTCTTGAGGCCCGGTCCAGCGCCTCGATGTCACTGGTGCGCCCGTAGTGCCAATACACCCCTTGGACGTTGATGGCGAGGTCCGGCGGGTCTTGGAACAGGAAGTCGATGACCAGCCCGCCCTTTTCCAGCCTGCCGCCGAAGAACCGGTTCTGGTACGTGAAGTCCAGCCCTGGCACCTTGCCCAGCCGCGTCAGTTCCACGAACACTTGGAACTCCGGCAACGAGCCGGGAAACCCTGCGGGGACAGCCTGAGATAGCTGCTGCGTGGTCATCGTTGCACCAACTGCAACTGCACGGTGCCGCGCTCGTCACGGCCCGTGTACTCCAAGCCCTGCGCGCTCGCCATATCCACGTAGTAGTTGCGAGTCTCCCCGTCATCGTCCCGGTAGGTGAACTCTTGCAGCAGGTTGGCCTGCCGGGCCGTTACCAGCGCAGCCCGCATCCCTCGCGGCGTGAGGCCCTTGTACTCAGGCATCGTGTTCAGGTTCACCACGGCAGTGAATCCCAGCCGTTCAGGCAGCTTCTTGCGGTACTCCATCGTCAGGCTCACAAGGTCGGGCGTCACGGTCGTGGTGGCCCCCCGCGCTCCCTGGATGCGGAAGCGGATGGCCCTGAACGCTACCCCCGTGGGTGTCGTGCTGCTGGGCAGCGAGAACTCGGTCTGCCCGCTGGACGTGATGGTGGTCTGGGGTGCCCAGGTACTCACGTCGTAGTTCAGGCCATACGACACGATGATGGTCTCGGTGGCGCTGGCTCCCTGGACCTCCGCGCGGATGCGCAGCGCCAGCTTGTCCACGTCGTCCTGGCCGGCGGTGAACCACGGGGTTATGTGCTCAAAGGCGGCACCATAGGGGAAGTCGCTGATCTCATGCGGGTTGATGACATCCCGCTCCAGCCGCATCCAGTGGACCAGCCCGTTCTGCGCCCACCACACCCGGTACTGGTTGTAGGCGTCCGTCACCAGCATGGCCTTGATGGGCGTCTCGCCGTCACCCGACAGCCACCGGACTTCCCACGACCCCAGGTCGTTGCGCGCCAGGATGTAGGAGAACCCCGTGTCCTCTTGAATCACTTGGCTGCGGTGAGCCGCCAAGCCACCCGTGGCGAACATATCGAGGGTGTCGAGTGGCCCAGAGGTCGCGTCCACAGCGGCCAGGATGTCGTTCAGCGTCCCCTTGAGTTCCACGATGGTGCCGCGGTACGCCTTCAGGATGCCGTGGTCACGGTCCGGCCCCACCGCAGTCACAACCGCCGAGTTGCTGCCCTGCACGTACTTGAAGATGCCCAGGCCCGCGGGTATCTCTGTGGCGTCCCGCCACGACTCCGTGCCCCTGCCGTTGTCGGGGTGGAACGGCAGCACCAACTCCGTCTGGACGAAGCGGTTGTTGTCCCGGTCGTGGGCGTACAGTCCGATCTTGGTCATCGCGTAGACGGTGTGACCGCCCTGAGCGTCACGGGCCACGAACAGGTCCGTCACGTAGTTGTCCTGGAGCCACAACTTGGCGGCGTCCGTCCACGTCCCGATGGCGCTGGACTCCCTGAGTTGCCCCGTGGTGTCTATGCCCCAAAGCGAGAAGTCCAGGAACGTCAGGAAGCTCACGTTCTCGGTGTCGTCTACCCAGGTGTCCGTGTCGCCCCGGTAGTACGAGTAGCCATCCCCGTGGGCGATGATGAGGTAGTTCACATCCTCCAGCCGCGCCACGACCGCGTCAGTCACCAGGCCAGGCAGCGTGTGGAGGTTGCTGCCCCACGAGTCCCCCACGTTGTCGTACCGCAGGATCGTGGTCCCTGCGACCGCGTAGACCTCGTTCTGGTACTCGATGATCTTGATGGGGAAGATGCCCGACACACCAAGGGATGCGGTGGTTGTGCGGAGCGGCGGGAGCACTAGATGGGCCTTCTGCCTGAGAGCAGCCGTGCTCCACCACGCCCGGTCCACGTCCGTCACGCCGTCCATGCGCTCGATACCGATGCCGCCACGCCAGTCGGCCCACGCGATGGTAGAGGCGTTGGGGTTGGAGTCCTTGGAGGTGTCGCCTATCGTGATCTTCGGCGGGTAGATGGAAGCCAGGAACTCGCGCACGGGGCCGCTGATGGGGTAGAAGTTACCCCCAAGGAAGATTTCGTTCGCGGTGACGACACGCCCAGCCATTACTCAATGCGCCTCGCGTTCGTCAGCATTGGGAGCTTGGCATATTCCCGGTCAGCCAGTGCGGTCCAGCGGTCGAACATCCTGCGCCGGTCGTCCGGGTCGGTGGCAGCGCCACCAGACTGCGCCCCATACGCCAGCGCCGTGGCCCTGGCGATGATGAACAGGTCGGATATCTCGCTCACGTCGGAGTCCGCGGCCATCAGGGGCGGATCGTCGCCGCCAACCAGCCTGAGAGCCGCGTAGCCCGCCACGTTGCGACCTGCCGGGGTCAGCACCATGTCTCGGGCCTCTACGTCGATTACCCAATAGCGGCGGGGCATCTCGGCCCACACGTGCATGTTGTTGTCGATGGCACGGATGTCGTCCACCCAGATGGTGTTGGCCCCAGCGTTCGCGTTGAACTCCAGCCCCACCGAGATGAGGGCCGTGTCCGTCTCCGGGTTCGCCAGCGCCACCCGCACCAGCGTCCAGGTGTCGGCAGTGAGCGCCGGCACGTCCAGGGTCTCCAGCGGGGACGTGCAGGACGCCGTGTCGTCAAGCAGGAGCTGGAGGTCCGCAGCCGCCGTGGCCGTGATGACCTTTATCCAGAACTCCACGTGGGTCATGCCGGAGATGTCTAGGGACGTGAAGGAGTCGGTCGCCAGCACGTCGCCGTTGCTCACGGTGCCCGCGACCACGATCTTGACGCTGCCGCTGCCCCGCTTGTAGTCCTTCGTGTCCTGCGTGACCGTGGCGTCCGAGTCCGTCGATTCGTCCCACTCGGCCCCCGCCGTGTGGATGGAGATGCTGGTCGCCTTTTGGCGATAAAAAATATGAGACAGCATCGTGAGGCCCGTGGGGATGTCAAACCGGGTCTGCCTGCCGTCTGCGAAGAGGCTCAAGTCCTCCACGGGGTCGTAGACGCGTCCCACGGCTTCCATGATGGCCTGGTTGATGTACCTGTGGATGTCCTCGGGGTTGAACTCCGGGGACCACAGTTCCGCCGTGTCATCAGAGAGCGTGGAAGTCACAGCGGGATACAGGGTCAAGGTGGTCTGGTTGGTCGTGACGGCAGAGTCGGTGACTCGGGCCTGCACCCCATCGTTGGGATCGTCAGTCCCGAGCCACCACTTGCCTATGTGCTCGTTGTCACTGCCCCACAGGTCGTCCGTCAGGAACGTCGTGGTGGAGCCGTTAGTCGCCGCCGTGATGAGCCGGAGCGCACCTGGCCCAAGGTTGCCGCCCACCGCAACTCTTATCTGTTGTCGCGTCCTCCCGCTCAGGGGTGGCATCGTTCACCCTCCGCTACCCCTGTCTGACGAACAGCTTGATGATAAGGTCGTCAGTTGCGGTCTCTCCCGTGATGGCGTCCCTGGTGACTGCAATCCCATAGATGGCCGTGTCGTCGGCGGCGCACTCGTACTCGAAGTGGAAGCCCCCGCTCGTGGGGCTCGGGACCGTGGCTTCCGAGTCCCCTGCGCCGGTGTTGGTCAGGTCCGGGATTTCGATGTGGCCCAGATAGTTGGCTGCGTCCGCATGGAGCACAGCCGTGTTCGCCACATTGTCATTCAGCGCGGACGTGGGGGTTGCCTTGAAGAGATACAGCGTGATGCCGTGCGTCAGGGCGGTGGTCTCCAGCAGGGCCACCACCTTCGTTATGACGCCAAAGCCGCCCTTCCGCAGCGCCGCGCCGCTGAACGTCCATGCAGTGCCAGCCGACGCACTCTCCGACAGCACGTCGTTGGCATCGTAGTTTCCCGCAGCCGCAAGCGCTTTGGTGACGCTGATGATCTTGGGATTACCCAGCGAGACGATACCCTGCGTCACGCTGCCCTCCTAGTCGTCGTCCGGGTCTTTCCGGTCGTCCACGTCTTTCAGTTGGTCGATCACGGTCCAGGCGTTCAGGCTGTAGAGCCTGCTGGCTACGCTCAGTGGCTCCAGCCCCGCGTCTTTCTCTTCTTTCGATATCGGGATGTCTCGCTTCAGCAGCCGGTGAAGCCACTCATAGACCTTGTCGTGGACTTCCAGCGTGCCGCCCTCGCACCGCTCCATGCTGTTCCAGAGAGACATGGCCCGCCGTGAGTCCTCCGCTCTCTGGATGCCCCGCAGGTCTGGTGACGCTTGGAGGCCCAAGAGCACCTCTCGCAGAAGCGTCAGGGTCGTAGCGCTCTCCGTTGGCAGGTTCTCCGGGGTCTTGTCTTCGTCTTGTGTCCCGGTCTCCCAGTCAACATCCCCATCATCGTCCCGCTTCGGGAGTTTGATGGCTTTCCCACGGAAGTCCACAACCGGCCCTATCGCGATGTGCTTGCCCACTTTCTCACCCCTTTAGTCCTCTTGCGGCCTCGGCGCTACTTGCCCAGATAGGGCGTTGTCCCGACCGCATCCCGCGCCGCGTTCTTCTCGTAGTGCTTTACGGCACTGATGAGCTTGGCCTTCGTGTAAGCCGCTGCGTCGCCCAGGGCCGCGTCCGCCCGATCCCGCTCGGCCTTCGTCAGCTTGATTACGATGTCCATGCTTCCCCCTTTCTAGGCAGCGATCTTCTCAGCGACCCACTCGCGGAAGCCAGAGTCGGGTTCTTCCCACTCTTCGCCACGTTACTCCTTTACCTGTTCTTCTTGCCTGCCAGAGCAGTCTCCAACCGCTCCATCTTAGTCTCCAACTCTTGT
>NZER01000258.1 GCA_002690445.1 Candidatus Pacearchaeota archaeon | reverse complement strand
CCCTCTCTGCCAAATTTTTTGAAATCAGCAACAGTATATTTTTTAATATCTTTAGTTGCCTTAGGCATTTCCTCGATTAAATGTTGTTTAAATGTTTTCATTTTGACCAATTCTTTGCTGCTGTGAAGTTTTGGTGTGCAAATTCCATACGATCTACTAATTTAACCGCTTTACCTAAATGATCTATTGCCACAAATCCTTCTGGTTGTGTAACTCTATATCCCTTATCAGTACGGACAAAGGTATCCATAGCACCTTTGGACTTCTCTAATTTTCGTATAATCAAATCCTTGGCTGTTACGAGAAGATTTTGCATATCAAAAATCTTGACTAATTGACTTGATTTGGATCGAAAAAACTTCATCTTGGTATCCATAGTCAACTGTTTCTCTTTTTTAGTCTCTGGCCTTTTTACCCTATCAACATCCGCCTTGAGTTTGTCATAAACGTAAGCAATTAATCCTCTAGTATGTTGTCTGGTGTTAGTGATCTTTTCACCAGCTCTGACCTTTGTATTGTTGAAAGTCTTGATAAGTTCGTTGTAACCAGAGTCATTAACAATATTCAGAACAAGAGAATCTAAAGTATGAAAAGTTTTTCCTGCCTGAGACAATACACCATTTATTTCTCTCGTTTCAGCCTGATTGAAATTTATAGTTCCAGAAGTATCCTTGTAACTTGCATCTGAAAACCATACACCAGAAGATTTACTTAACCCCCTAAGATTGACAGAGAATGACGCAGACATATCTTCCATCGTTTTTCCACTATAGGTTGTATGGAAAACGATCCCCATTTTAGAAGATAATATCTGCGATGCACTCTCCATTGGAACTGCATACAGTATTGTATTTGGTTGGAAAACTACATACTGTTTTCCTTCTATTGTTTTTTTCTCCAAGTCATCTTGTGTAAAAAGCATATCGCCTTGGAGTACTTCTTTAATGCCCAACTTAGACAGTTCAGTGAGTGCAACCTTGAGTTTTTGATTAAGACCTCTGGCCGAGTGGTTACGGTCAATGTCTTCATGAGAGTAATTGATCTTCGCATTCTTGTTGAACACTCCCTTTGTACCAACGAAGAATTGACCATTCTCAGGGTTAATTCCCGCGAAGACAGCTGGGGCACCGTCCCACTTGACTGTCACATTTACGCTGGATTTTGCGTTTCCAGCGAGCATATCTCTTAGGGATTGAAGGAAGTTAATTGCTCCTCTTGTTCCCGCTACACCATTATTTAGAACCTCATCTTCTAGGTGTTCTAAATGTAAATTCTTTGCCTCTGTAAGGAATCCATCAAAAGTGAACATTTATGTCGCCTTAACGTGTGGAGCAGACCATTCTGATTCCGATTTACCATAGAGTAACATACCTAATGCAATTTGATGTAATTTATCTACACTACCCTTCTTTATACCCGCAAATAATGTTCCCAATCTAATAGTTTGAAATCTTGCTGAGATTCTTGTTTGCATATTTTTCTCTGGTGCTTTCTTGTCAAATGCATACTGTGCAACAGCATCTAAGAAAATCTTTTCACTCTTTGCAAGTCCGCTTCTTCCTGCAGAAGCTATAAGAATATCATATTCTGATGCATCAGTACCCCTTGCATATTGTATTATATCGGAAGTCTTCAATTTAGGCCATTCTTCTGTAATCTTTTTAAATGCTAGTTTTCCCTTTTTAGTAAATGCATACGATCCAACACCCTTATTGGAATATGGGTTCGTTTCTTTAATAAGTACTCCTTTAACACTTTCTACTCTGCTTACATATGCCCTTTTTGATCCCATAAGAAAATCTAAGTATTTTAAAAACACTTTACCATGTGCGGCTAGTGTTTTCTTTTTCTGAGCTTCTCCTCGTATTGTTTCAGTAGCACTTGCTGAAAATAACCTATACGTTACAGAATATCCTTCTAACTCATTTCCACCATATATGGAGGACACATTTTGTGCGAAAAAATCACCATACTGCATTTTAAAATCATCAACTATATATTCTGGTCTTTCTGTCATATTAATTGAATTAATTTCACCTTTACCAAGCTTTAATGAAACTCCTAAGATACCTCTTTTATTCTCTATTGACTCTAATAGATAATTATTTAAATGTGTCAATTTGTAATCACCCTTTGGACCCATTACCGGCAGAACATAATCTGAATATTCTATCCAAACATCAGCGGGATTCCATTTATCCTTATCAAATTTTTGATCTGGAACTGAAGTTGGAAATAACTGCTTTGCCAAATTAACTATAGGAAGCTTTGCTTTATCTTTACGAAAGTATTGTGGAACATTAGTGGAACCAAATTTTGAAGAGGATATGAATTTTTTAGCTTGAGCTATGTGAGAGTTTACCCAGCCTGTTGGGGCCCTACTCTTATCACCATCTGAAAATGGAAGTCCTCCATTCACCCCCATCCAGTTTACTAATCCTAATGCTTTACCCACATCCAAAGCTTTACCATCATTTCCATATACTCTACTATAAACAGCTTCCTTTTGGCAAAGGTCAAACAACGTAGATGCATCTTTTGTTTGCATGTCTGGAGTATCATAGAATGCGGACAAAACTAATAACCATGAGGTTTCTTGTTCGTTAGTTTGTTTAGTACCTCTTCCCTTTGACCCTCCAGCAAGTTTTATATAATTGATTTTTCCATCATACATAAATCCAAACATAGAGAAGGAATGACTAGTATTTAGCCCCATAAGAGGCTTAAATTCTGTTACTTCAGGAACTTGGCCATCCTGGCCCGGAAATGTTTTTTTAATTAATTTTATAAAGTCTGCACTAGATAGAGGTGGTTCTTGATTAGCAACTCGCTTGGGATCACCCATATGTCCCATACCAGCAGCGACTAATTTCTTTTGAATATCAGCCTGAGCTGCTTCTTCTAAGACTTCTAGGGGTTTGACAGATTTAACGGCCTTTATCCAACTACGTCTACTCATTTTACTCCAAAATTAGGTTGTACCATCTTCAATATTTATACTCAACTAGCTTTAGGGGGATCTGTATTATGTTTTTTAATTTCATGTCTAAAAACATCCGCATGAAGTTCATGCCAACCATCACAGGTAGTTTCTTCGACCTTAGTGCAATAGAATTGCCCAGTGGGGTCTTCCATGACATATATCATGTAATTGTTGAAATTATCACTTTTGTCCGTAATGAATAGGACATGGATCATCGCTCCTTTATCGGGATTGATGTAGTATTGATTAGGCTGAAAAGCCTTGAGGGTGGGAAGTTTGCGGGATTGTTCTTTCTTTTTCTTTCGCTCTTTATTTTCAAATTTCCATTTATTCAGGAAAATTACATTATCATTCTTATTTTCATTGGAGTTGCTCACCTGTCACCTGTAGGGGATAATTGTGTTCTTTGGCACTTTCAGCAACATCAGCAATTTTCTGTTCTGCAATCTGGTAATCATAAACTCCGGCTATACCTGAACCTTTTTTATGTACTTCAAGTGTGATTGAATTAGCTACTTCCTCAGTTTTATGAAAAAATGCAATAAGAGCCCAAACTACAAAATCTTTTGGAGTATAATCGTCATTATGAAAAATAACTGCATACTTTTTAGGAGGGTCTAATTTCCTAACAACAGGTTTCTTAGGTCTTTCAAGAACTTCTACTCCATCCGAATTTTCAGACTTTATATGTTCCATTAAGCCTCAGTATTAATAGTTAATGTCTCTGGTGCTTGTTGAATAGGTTGTGGAGTTTGTTGTTGCTGTTGTTTCATCATTTCCTCTTGCTCTTTTTGCTTTTTTTCTAATACCGCTTTATCTATAAAATCAGCATTAAATGAAACACTCCTTCTCTCAAAATCACCATCAGTTCTAAATGGATATACTGTATGTTGGAGATGTGCGGGAAAAACGAAGAAATCACCTACTTTGGGTTTCCATTTTAATAAATTGCGAGTTAAATGTGAAGGATTTTTTGCTCCACCAATAAACATAATACAACCATCATCATCTCTTTCTGGTTTAGTTGATGGTAAAAACTCAGGAATTTTGAGATACATTACAGTTGACAGCTGGCATTCTGTATGAATATGTATTGGATTATATTCGGACTCCCATTGACTAATAATCCAACAACTTTTCATTTGAGTCAACCATTCTATATTTTTTATTTGGTCAATCATGTTAGACGTAGCTGATTGGATCATACAATGGTAAACATATTTTCCAACAATATCCATAAAAAAAGCATATACATTTCCTTCTTTACCAATTTTGTAATTTTCCATTAATTTATGAGGTATTAGAGGTTCATCTGCAATTTGTCCTGCTAAATTTTCACCCCAATTTTTACGATCTGGATCTTGTAATACTTGGTCAGTAATATCCAACATTGCATCTACAATCATTTGAGGAAGTTTAACTCGCATTAAAACATCAGACCAAGGCTGTATCATTTCAACTTCTAATTGTGTCTCTGGTCCATTAGCATATGTCCTTTTCTTTTTGGCCCTTTCTTGTCTTCTTCTTTCTGCTCTATTCATAATCAAATCCTGAAAAGTCTCGTTTTTTAAATTTTCCTTCTGTTGCTATATCAAAAGAAGGTGTATCATCTTCTTGTCCATTATCAACCAATTCATCCTGAGCCGATTGTGCCACATCAAAAAGTCGCATCTTAGCCCTATCAATACCAATTACAAATTTACGATTTATTGTTGGATCGTTATATCTATTTTTGAGTTGTTTCACCATTATTTGTCCAAGTTCTTCCATCTGCTCAGTAGATATAATTGCAAACATAAGATCTGCAGTTGCAGGTAATCCGAAACTCTCACTAGTATCTTCCAAACCAACATCAGTATTTGAATAGCCCGATCTGGTGGTTTGGGTAGCAGACATAACAGGAACTTTATTTTCAACAGCAAAACCCCTAAGTTCCTCAGCAATCGATTTGATATATGTGTAAGAATTAACATTAGCTCCAGCCTTAATTCTTGAAGATGTACAAATGTTTATATAATCCACAAAAACAATGTCAGGTACAAATGATCTTTTGAGATTTAATTCATTCAATAAAGATCGAAAATGGTTCACATTAGCCGAGGCAGTTGGATACTCCTTGACTATTAATTTTCCTTTGGTTGTTTTTCTAAGATTATTTATTTTTCTGTCATATATGTCTTTGGGAAGTGTATGTAAATCATCTACGGCCATATCAAGTAAATTTGCATCAATCCTTTCAGCAATTTTCTCCTCAGCCATTTCTAATGTGATGTATAATACGTTTTGATTTTGTGATAAACAAGCCGAAGCCACATGACACATAAACAAAGACTTACCTACTCCTGTTCCCGCAAGACAAATATTTAAAGTCTTTTGGGGCATCCCCCCTTTAGTAATCTTGTTAAAGTAGTCGAGATCGAATGGTATCCGCTCTTCCACGCGGTGGTAAAAATCGAAACGATCATCACTATCGTCAAGATAGTCATGACCAACATGAGGATCAAAACTGACAGCCAAAGCATCAGACAAAATTTCGGGAATGACTCCTTTATTGGACTTGGATTTGGGATTGTCGAGAATCGAGATGGATTCGACAACCGCATTGTAGATTGCTTTGTCCTGACAGAACCTTTCGGTTGTGTCCAAGAGCCAATTGATATCTGTGTAATCCTCCGTATCCTTTTCAATAACATCTAATAACTCCATTGAATCTTTAAATTCATCTTCATTCATTTTAGTATCTGAAAGATCAATTACCAGAGCCTCTTTAGAAGGAAGTGAATTGTATTTAACTACAAAATCGTGTATTTTATCATAAAGTACTTTATCAGCATTTTCTGTAAAATAATCATTTTTTAGAAATGGTAATACCTTTCGTGTGTAATCTTCATTTTGTAATAGATTTTTTAATATTGCTGTCTCTATTCTCATTCTCAGCAGACTCCCATAAAAGTTCTAATAATATTTCTCCGAGCATTTTTTCAAATCTTCGGCCCTCTTCATCTGTGAGGTCTTTTTCACCTATACTATTTGGTGCTAATAGTATATCATAACTGTAGTCACAAGTCAATGAACCATCTACATTAAGTTCAGGTTTTGTTTTGAAGTTTTGATATTTAAGTATGACATGGCTGAACGGTCCTCGTAACATTTGAATACATAAACCCTCATCATAAGGATCTTCTGGATTTGGAACGAGTTGAAACCAATCATCCTTCAACAGTTTCTTCGGTTGGTTCATCGGTGCCAAGTTCGGCATCATCCCCCCTTCCATATAAAAATTTTGTCTGACAATAACTATCAAGATATGTCATTATGTCTTCTGTAAAATATTTTTCAGGGTCACTTAATATCTGTTTCCCATAAAGTTTTGTTCCATTCGCCATTTCGTATCGTGAGGCGACCTTCTTGAATATACCCGCCTCTTCTGCCAATTCAAGTAATCCGTAATATCGATTCAATCCTTCATCATAAGTCAAAAGGACATCAACCATTTTATTTTCTTTGGTGAGTCTTGACTTGAAGGTTTTACAATGTATGATATTTCCAATAACATCCGTTCCTACTTTTTCTTTTCTTTTAGATAGAAATACAATAGTTGAAGCAGCATACTGAAGTCCAGAACCACCACCCATCACATCTTGTGGAAACATAGTTCCTACTTGTTTGTATGTATGATTTGTGACCAGTAAAGGAATACCAGCCTTAGCAAGTTTGAGTGTCAAAACTCTAAAAGTACCCTTAACAATTCGTGCCTTAGTCATATCTACTTTGTCTGCACCCTCAGTAATGTCTCCAACCTCTTTGGCCGTAGACAACATTCCAAGACTATCAAGACAAAGCAAAAGTGGTGCTTCACTTTTCTCTATATGTTTGTCTACTACTCTTGACGCTTGTTGGGCAAAATCCTGTATTGTAGAAACTGGTAATTGAATAAATCTTGTAGAGTCAATTTCTCTTTCCGCAATCATTTCAGGAGTAAGAGCAGATTCAGACTCAAAATACAAAACACCACCAGTAGGATTATCGGTAAGAAATTGTTTGACAATTCCAAGTAGGAAAAATGTCTTTCCAGTTGCCGATTCACCCGCGAAAGCAGTGATCTTGTTGGAGGGTAAACCCTTGTAAATACTCCCAGACAAAAGAGCATTAAGAATATAAGAACCAGTGTCGATATGTTCATTTACATTTCCTAGCATTCCATCCGATACTTTGGATGCGTATTCATTTCCTGTTACAGATATTAATTCATCAAAATAATCACTCATAATAACCTTATTATATCATATTTTTTTTAATTGTCAACTGAAGAACTCCATGAGATTAGTTCTTCTTTTATAGTCCCAGCCAATAGTATCTAAAAGACCCTTCATTGGATCAAGGAAAGATTTTTCAAATTGTAATTCATAGTTTACATAATCATTTAGGTCAAACTCTTTTGGAAGAGTGCCTAACATAGCAATAACAGAATCGCCAGTAGGATTTGGTTCTGTCAAATAAGTATATTTAATTTTTTCACCTTCTTGAATCTTTGGATATTTCCTTGTAAGTCTTTTAGTCTGAAGCATCTTATTATAAATCAAAGAACCTTTAACATGAATTGGTGTAGATTTACGATAGATAGATGCTGCATCATGATACTTAGCTAATCCCTTAACAGATCTTGGAAAAGAAACTTCCTCTGGTGGTAATTTCTTAAATTCATCCTTAAACTCTTCGATGAAATTAATAACATCATCTTCAGTACCATTCATTACAATCTTAAATGCTTCCCTTAAAGCATTTCGACATGGTTCTGGTGTTGAAGATTTAACAGCCTCAATACCCATAATCTTGAGTTTGGATGTTTCATACTCTACACCTTCAGAATTATGAACATTCAGAATATATCGTTTCTTAGCAATCCAAATTCCAACATCAGCCAAGACTTCACGTTTCATCACCATTTTTTGTTGGAATGCATTTACATACTCGGCCAAATCATCATAACATCTATCAATAACTCCTTCTATCTTATCATTACATACCGAATCCATAAACTTGATAATCTTTTTGGTATCTTCATTTTCTAATCCCACTTTCTGTATAAGTGGATCAAGAGTAACATATAAAGAATCAGTATCCGATGCAAGAACATAATCCTCACCATCTGTTCCAAGAACTTTATTAAGATATTCATTTACTGCATTCTCAGCCCAACGAATAGATAGTTGTCCTGCTACCGATACAGCCTCAGCATTTCTCACATCATAAAACCTAAACCATTGGTTTCCAAGAGCACCATAAGCCGAATTAAGAGCAATCTTCAAATTTTGTTGATAGTTGTAATAAGTAGATAACTTGTTAGTATTAGCATCCTTACCTTTTTTTTGTTCTGTGAGCAGTAGGTTTTTATACTTAACTCGATCTGTATACATCTTCTCCATCAGTGCAGGAAGAAATCCCTGTTTCTTTCTAGTATAAATTGAACCATTGGGAGTCATTGTAACATTTTTTTCTTTAAGAAAACTAGTATCAACTTCCCTATTGAGCATCCCTTCAACCAATCCAGTTTCTTGATTCGTTCCTAAGATTGTTTCTGGAGAAATGTTGTACTGCATGATTAAGTGTGGATACAGAGAATTCAAATCAAAACTACATACCCATTTATGCCTTCCGATCTTTGGAGTTTTTACATAAGCACCTTCATAGGCTTCATTCTTGGTTTCATGTCGTTTTGGAGGAATTACAATACGTTGTTCTCTAAGATGGTTGTAGACAATCATGTCCCACATCTTTACAGGAGAAAATACATCATTATAATTAATCTTAGCCATATAAGCCAGACCTATAACCATCTCCAAGAGTTTCATCTTTTCTTCAAGTCTTTCTACTAAAACCACATCATGTACATTATAATCTACAAATTTCTGAAAGTTGGTTTTATAAAGTTCATGAAGTGTAGTAGCCTCCGAATAATCTAATTTCTTTTCACCCAATTCCGCATATGCGATAAAATTTAATGCATAAGATTCTCGATTTATGAATGTGAACTTTTTGTAAGTATCCATATAATCAATACTGGAAATACCCACTAAGTCATAAACTTGTTGCTCCCTACCACCAACTAAAGTTACTTTACTTTCCTTGAACCATCCCCACGGCGACAACTTAGTAGTTGTCTTTTCACCAAGAACTCTCCTAGACCTATTGACAAGATATGGAATATCAAAAAATCGAGTATTCCAACCAGTAATTATGTCTGGATAATTTCTTGACCAATCTTCTATAAATCTGGAAAGGAGCTCCTTTTCATTAACACATTGTACATACTGTACAGACTCTTTAGGAACATATTCTCCACAAGCATAGGTCTTAAAATCTTCACCACACTTATAAGATATGGCCAAGATTTCTTCATCAGCTGAACTGATATTTGGAAATCCATTTTCTGAACTACATTCAATATCAATATATCCAATACGAATTTTAGACATATCATAGTCGATTATGCCTGGATATTGATCAGAAATAAAAGAATATTGGAATTGGTCTACACCAAATACATCGTTACCATAATCTCTTATGGCTTGGCGGGAGGTTTTCATGGAACCCCATTGAACAGCAGCAACTGTTCGGCCATCTAGGGTTTTCCATTGAGGATTTTGAGGTTTTTGTGATTGAACGTACAGAGTAGGTTCGTAAGGAACTTTCGTTTTGAAAGTTTCACCACGTTCAGAAATACCCCTTAGGGCAATAAAATTTCCATGTGGTTGAACATTAGTATAAAACATTAATAATATTTTTGATAAGGGATTTTTAAGGTGTCAAATGTATTATAACACCATTTGATCTGTTTGTCAATCCACTGAATTCGACTAAAATATGCACCAATTAAAAATAAAAATTGGAGATATATTTTGAGGATAATCCCTATCAGAAAATTTCTTGCTTTTTTCACATCTTCTCTTTCTATGAGAGAAGACCTTTTTTATATTGTGTCTTCCCATTGACTCTTAGAGCCGTTAATGTGTTACCACGATTAGTATCATCCTTCTTGTACGAACAATGAACCCAACCGCTGTGGGGGTCTTTACCATCATAAAATTCCAGAATGAGCTGATCGAAATCCAAATGTTTTGCAACCCATGCCGCAAGTTCTGGATTTGAAATTCTGCTCGATTCAAAATCGGCAGCTTCACCATTACAATGCTGACTTGTTTTAGAACCACCAACTGCCTTATTCAAGGCGGAAGAACGATATCCACTATTAATACGAATTGGCCCGAACTCCTCTCTTACTGGTTGTAAAATAAAATTACAAAGATTTACCAAGTTGACAACGTGTTCTCTTGTTGCATCATTTGAAATTCCTAACCGAGCTGCAGTGGAACTTTTTATCATTTCTTGATATGCAAAATTCTTTGTTAAGTATCCATTATATACTTCAATCGCCATTTTTCTCCTATCCTTGTATCACTTCAAT
>NZER01000257.1 GCA_002690445.1 Candidatus Pacearchaeota archaeon | reverse complement strand
TGTTGTGGTCCTTCTTGTAGTCCTGCCATTAAAACTCTATTAGTTGCAGCTTGAGTAAACTTTTTAAATTGTGCTATTAGTCCACCATATTCTTTATTAGTCCATAATGCTACATCTCCTTTACCTGGTGTAACTATTTGAATAGGAATATCATGCGACATAGCACCATTAAAAGCATCTATTGCTTTTTTATTTGTCCAGTTATCTGTATTAGCTATTCGTAATATTTTACCTTTCATTACTCCTTCTGCTTTATTTAATTCTTTAACTATATCCATAGTTACTTTAGATGCTTCTCCTTCAGTTGCTAATCCTGCTCTTGCAAATCTTCTTCTCCATAATTGAGATATTTCTCCTGTTTTCCCCCATTGTTTTAAAACAGGTATGACTGTTGTTTGCCAGGACATTCCTGCTATTTCTTTCATTATTGTATTCCAAGTAGACATAGCATTAACAAAAGCAAAGTTTAATGTTGAAACTGTATCTAATACTTTTTCTGATTTATGTGCAAAGCTAGTAAATTCATTTAAGTCAGCCTGAGCTCTTGCTCTTGTTGCAACAAACCAGTCTACTGCTTCTTCCCATATCATGGCATTTTTTCTGGATACTTTAGCCATCTTTTTCCATTCTACTAAATCTTCTGTAAGTTGCTGTAATTGTCCACCGAAAGAATTTCTTAATCCATTAAAATATGCAATCCTTCCTAAATCTGGATATGCTGATTGGGCTCCCTGTAACATTGTTAATGTATTAAAACTTTTAAAAGATCTTATTATTGTTGATTTTACTCCTGTTGGATTATCAGATAATCCGTATGTTCCCCTAAGTAAATCTCTTGCTGCTCTTATATCAGATAAAACTCTTGTTCTTTCTTTTAATATTTCTTTTATTTGTAAATGATTTTTATTATTTTTTGATACATCAATTAAATCAGGTTCTTTACTTCCTGCAGTTACTCCTTCCATATCTGTTCCTTTATATTGTTTTGGTTTACCCCAGAATAAATTTGGATCTTTAGGTTTAGTAAATTTAATTTGAGTTTTCAAAGAAGCAGATTTTGCTACAACTGGTGATCTTAATAATGGTTCTATTTTAAATTGATAATTATAAGGATTAGCTGATAATCTTCCACCTAATTGTTTTATAGCATTTACATAATCATCATTTACTAATTGTAATAAATCTCTTAAAGAATTATCAGTATGATGTTCTTTTAATTGTTCTTTACTTAATCTTCCTTTAGATCCATGTAATGCTACTTGCCTTTTACTTGCAAATTGTCTATTAAAATTTGCAAGCCAAAAATCTGCACCCATACTTTTTGCATAATAAAGCTGTAATCTTTTAGGATCTGTTATTAAATATTTTGAAAGTTTTGGATCTAACCAATCTATTGCACTATCTCTTCTATGTAATGACGATGCCCATCCAACTGCATCCCCATCCATTGGTTTGAAATAATTAATTTTTTGAATTTTTTCATATTCTTTTAATGCTTGAGCTGGAGTTAATCCTTCAGGTCTTTCTTTAGTTGGTCTTTGTATAAGAGAAATAAATTCTTTTTTTTCAGTTTTAATTAATCCTTGATTTTTTACTAAAGGAAAATATGTTGATGCATTAAACCTTTTTGTTTCTCGTAATTTTTTAACATCTCTCCATTTTGCTAATTCTCCTTGTAATCTTTTTAAATTCATTTCTTTTCCAGCAGAATTAAAAGCAACTGGACCACCAGTTTTTTGTGCTCTATAAATAGCATGTTCAATTTTTCTTATCATTGTTGTTGCAAAAGCAACATACGTTCCTTCTGTATGAAGTTGATCATCAGCCCATTTATAAAATGGAGTTTGATGTTTGGATGCTTTAATAATTTCTGGGATTTTTTTTTCATTATATATTACAGGATTATCAGCATCTCTCATTCTTGGATTTCTATATAAGGTAGCCCTAGATAGAAATTCATTCATAGATAATTCTTTTTTTGTTGTAGGATCAATGCCCTGCCTTCTTACCATTAATTTCCAAGTTGGATATCCAGCTTTTTCTGCAGATTGTCCTCTTTCAATATTCATTCTTGTTTTATATGCTCTATAAAATTCTTCTTGTTGTGAATAATTATAAATAGCACTTCCTTTCCATTTAGCAGTCCATCTTTCTCCCGACAAACCTAAAGTTTTTCCTTGTTTTCCCATTTCTAAAAATCCAGGTTGATCTAAAATTTGAGAAGCTAATCTCGCATTAACAGATAAGGAATTATAAAATCTTTTATTTAATGCATCAGGTAATAATTCTATTCCTATTCCAGTTTTAGATAATTGTAATTCTTTTGAAATATCTGTATAAGGATTTCTTTTAATATATTTTTTTAATCTTTGTAATGTTGGTTCTCCATAAATTTTTATTCTATATGGATCTAAAACATTTCCTTCATAATGTATAATTCCTTCTTTAGCATTGGCTTGCCACCAATTAATCATTTTATGTCTTTCATTTTGAATTGCTTGTGTTTTTCCTTCTGGATTAAAAGTCCAAGCTATAGGTGTTTGTTCATTCCATTCTTTTAAAGCTTGTGTATTTGTTCTTACTTCGTGAGCTATTTTAGATTCTTTAGGTAATCTAGGAAATCTTGCGTGTACTACTTCGTGTCTAATAACAAATTGAGCAAACTCTTGCCAACTTCTAAATAAATTTTTTACTTTTTTTCCTTTAATTCCAGGAATAGTTCTGTTTTGTATTTTATTATCTTTCCATGCTTGTTTTATTGCTTTAGAATCCCAAGTTATTTCTAATGTTTTAGGATTAAATTGAGCATATGTTCCTTTATCAGCACCTTTAAATCTTATATCATTAAGAGAAACATCATAATCTTTTAATGTTTTTTCTATATCTTTAGGAACTTGTACAGGTCTTAAATTAGATTTTTCATTTACTTTAAAAAATCTACTAGCAGGATCTAGTTTAGATTCCATTTTAGACATTTGACTATCATGGTGTTCAGCTATTTTTTTTACTAATTTAGGATTGTTAGCAAGATTTTTATGTCTTATACTTCTACTTGCAAAACCACCAATAACTGTTGAAATTGCACCTATTCCAGCAATAGTCATATATGATAATTCTGCTGGTCGTGTTATACTTCCTGCTTGTCTTAATCCTTCTTGTATAGTTTCTAAACCAGTAAATGTTGTGCCAACAGCTCCAGCTTTTTGTAATCTATTTAATTTATCCATTCCATAAAAACCTTTAATTATTTTAGGACCAGTCCAAATTAAAGGATCTGTTGCAATACCTAATATTCTAAATAGTGTATATCCTGGACTTTGAGCATTACTTAATTCTGTTTCTATTTCTTCTTTTATATCTAAAGCTTGTTGTTTATTTTTAACAAATTCAAACATACTTGAATAAATAGAACCAAATGCTGCTACATCTTTATCTTCTCTCCAATCATAAGATGGATCATCTTCATATGTTCTGCTACTTGAAGGAAGAGCATATTGTATTAAATCATCTATCCATACATCTTCTTTAAAACCACTCCTCCATGGAGCAACAATACTTTTTGCTGCATCCATTCTTGGAGTTTGTGTTCTGGCTGGTTCGTCTTTATATTTTATTCTAAATTCAGATGTTGCCATTGATTTTCAAAAGTTTCCTCTATATATGTTTTCATTTCTCTTTGTTCTTTACCAAATTCTTTAGGATATTCTGCTCCCCATATTAATTGAAGAAAGTTTTTTTGAAATTCTCCTGGTTTAGATTTGTAGAAATATTCTTGTTCTAGTAAAGATCTTTTTTCTATAGATCGAGCTAGGTCTAACAAAAATCCTTTCCATTCATCTCTTTTAGTATCATCATTCCACATATTTACTAATTGCATAGATGGAAAGGTTAGTAGTACAGGAGATATTTTTTCTACTCCTAATATTTTACTAATTTGACTACTAACAAAACCAATATCATTATGCCCATTTAATACTCTATTTTTTAATACTCTTGTACCAGCAGCATAAAAAGACTTTTTAATATCTGGTCTATATATACCTTGAGGAGATGTAAAACCTGGAACAATCTTTCTTATATTATTTTCATCGTAATAATAAGGTCTAAGACTATTACTATAAATACTAACTTTATCTACTTTAATTCTATCTTGTAGATGTAATTTTAATGGGAATAAAGGATTTGTTGGATCATCTATATTAGTTTTTATATTTTTTTTCATAGCTTTAAAATGAGTATTAAAATCTTCCATAGACACACCTTTATCTATAATTTCATTTCTTTCTTCATCAGAATAATAACCCCCTCCTGGTCTAAAACTTTTTTCTTTATTTTCTTTTTCGTATGTTAATTTAGCTACAACAGCATCGTTAGTTAATGGAATCATAGATTGTAAAGCTATGTCAAATGTATACCATTTACCATCTTCTATTGAATCATAATTTGGATCTACATATGTTTGTGCTTGTTTGTTTAATTTACCTTCGACATCATTAAAAGTCCATTCAAGATTACCTTCATAATCAGCGAAAACACCACCAAACCATCTAGTGTCCATTCCTGGATCTGTTCCTTCATATTGATATTTTTCTTTAAGTTCTTCATATCTTTTATCATATCTGGCTGTAGTCCATTTTTCGTTTTTACCTTGTTCTTTTTTTATTTGTTTATCAATTTTTCTATGCCAATCTGCTTGTTTTAAAGTTAATCCATAATCATCTTTTAATAATTTTCCAAGATTAGTTGCAAATGTTTCGCTATTTAATGCAGCTTTTACATCATCTTCATTTGTTAAATTTACATCATCTAGTAAAAATTCTATATTATCTTCTATAATTGTTTGTAATTCTGCAAATTTATCAGCTCTCATTAATCCTAAATATTTATCATCTAAATCTGGTATTTGATTATTTATTATACTCCCAGGTCTATCAACTATAAAATCAGGATAAGTATCTTTAGATTTTAATTCGTCTATTGGATTTGGCATATATTTTCCTTCACGATGATATTGATGATGAATCCAATCAGAAATATTACTCTCTGCTTCATCCATATTAGTTATTACATTATTTATTGTATCTTTTGTAATTTCGTTTTTAAGAAGCTTTAATCTATCTTTATATCCAGGTTCTGCCATCTTTATTAATTTTTGTACTCTCCAACTTTCTACACTTTCTAATTGATCTTTATCAAAAGTATTTGTAACTGGGTTATACGCATTTGCTAATTTTCTAGTATATAATTTAGCAATAGGTTTAATTGATTCTGTAATATCTGACTTATCAAACCAACTTGTTGTAGCAACATTATTTTCAATAACATGTCCTACTATAGTTCCAAGTAAAGCCATATGAGTTGCACTAGTTGCTGATAAATTTTGATTTCCTATATCTCTAATCCAAGTATTCATTTGTATTGGTAACAAACTTGTACTTTCTATTTTTTTTAACATAGCCTGTCCTTTAACATTAAGAGCATGTGTTTGTGTGTTAGGATCATAACTTGTAACAGATTCAAAAAACTTTGGCATAGATTGAAAATTTACTCCATCGTTTTGTATATCCATTTGTAATATTGTTTGATTATCTACTGACCAAGCAAGTGGTTCTCCAGTCATATATGACTTATGAAGCTCTTCTTTTCTATAATTTAATTTTAGTATTCCTGCATTAGTTTCGCTTATAGAACCAATACCTTTTCCTCCTGTTCTTCTTGCATTATTAATCTCAGTTTTTTGTTGTATATATTCGTCTATACTAATTTGTCCTTTAGCTTTTAATAATTCTAATTTACTTTCTTGTGTATCAATTAGTTCCTTTTCTAATTTTGCATTATATTTTGTAAGTTGATCAGTTTGATCAATAACATTTTTTACATGATTATATGCACTTAATCCAATATCATCTAATTCTTTAGCACTCCATGGTTGGCTTTCCATAATACTCTTTATAAGTTTTAATTCATCATCACTAGCACCAGTTTTTTTAAATTCATTAATGATAGTCGTAGTAGGATATTTTTTAAAAGTATTATTTACTTTTTCTAATCTATCTACAGAAAATAAATTATTATAATCTTTATCATTAATAAAATTTTTATGATCTAATATAAAAGCTTTTTTTGCTAAAGAAGTTACAATAGATTGTGTATGATTTCTTATTTCTGTTTGTATATCAGCAGGAAATAAAAAAGGTGTGTTTTCTAAATTATTTATACTTGATAATAATTGTTTATATTGTTCTCCCCATTGTGTTATTGGTTCACTTCTTGCAATAGATAGTTCTATATTGCTAGCAGTATCTTGAAATCCTAGTTTTAATAATTTTTTATTATCCTCAAAAATTTTTTCCTGATGGTTTCTAAAAATTAAACTTCCAGTATTTATTCCTATTTCATTTAAAAGTGCAGTTGGTGTATTACCAAGTAAAGGTCTTTCGTTTTCTTGTACTTGTTCTCTAGCTATTTGCCAGGTATTCCATGATTCTTCAAAACCTTTTGGATCATGTTTATGTTTTGCCATTAACTCAACTGCTTTTCTACTTCCATCTAATTGTAGTTTAGCTAGATATGCATCATCTCCCATTTTTTTCCAATCTAATGCTGCTTTTCCTGCTGCCTTACCAAATTGTATTTGTGTGTCATAAGCATGTGCTAGTTCAGCATAACCAGATGTTGTAACACCAGGAAGTGTTCTTGTTCTAGTCATTCGATCTTTTCTATATTTATCTACATCTGCCATAATTATCTTCTAGTATCTGCTTCTCCTGATTGTGTTCCTGGTTTTCCTTTTACTCCACCATGACCTGTTGGTTTAGTTCCACTTCCTCCACCACTTTGTGTTTCTCCTCCATTTTTTGGTTCTATTTCTTTTGGTGGATCTTTTGTCCAACTCATCATTTCTGATCCTGTTTGAGCTACAATCCTACCCATTTCTCCTACATATTGTTCTTTAGCTGCTTTCTTCTTTAATGCAGTTCCATGTATATTGTACTGATTTTCAATTAACTTATTTCTTTTACTTGCTAAAATTTCTCCCATATCAATATCATACATTTTTTCATTATGTGATTTTAAAGCACCTCTTGATCCGTATTCTGAATAGCCAATTCCCATAGCTCCATATGTTGCTCTAATTTTAGATTTATTTGTTTCTTCTTCTAATCTTAAATCTAATTCGTCTTGTTTTGCTTGTTCCTCTATTTCTTTTCTTTGTGCTTCTAATTGTCGTTTTTCTGTTTCTGCCTGTGCTAGTCTTACATCTCTTGCTCCTTTAGCAGCACGGGCTTGCATTACTTGTCCTCCGACAAACAATGCTACTTGTAAATATGGATTTCCTCCTCCCATTATATTATTCTACCTCTAGCAAAAGGTCGTCTGTCTTTAGAAAATTTAGATCTTGTTTTTACATCAGATGTTTTACCTTTATCAAAAGCTTGTGCATGTGGTGATTTCCAAGTAGATGGTGGTGCAAATAATGATCTACTATATATTGTATTATCTTTTTTATCATGCCAAATATCTGCTTTACTTATATCATAATTGACAGTTTTATATGGACTTTTAGGTTGGTTAAAATGTTTATAGGCTTTAATTCTTGATTGAATTTCTTCGGGACTTCCTTTAGATAATATTTGTCCTTCTTTGTTTCTTGTTGTCCATAATCCTTGTTTTCCTTTAGATAAAGGACCTATTAATGTTTTATAGAATACACCACCCATTTTAAAAACTTACCTCTAAAGACATTCCTAATACTTTTGCTTCCAACGGCTGATCTTGTGTTACAGTTATAGTTGGAGCATTACCATATCCCATAATGGCAACTTCTTTTCTTCCTGTAAACGCACTTGGATCTGCCTGTTGGTCATCTTTGACTTCTCTAAAAGTTATATCTTTATTATTAACTAATACATTTCTTGCTGTATTTAAATCTATATTTACTCTATTAACTCTTCTTTGTTCTCCAGTAAGTGGTCCTCCAGTAACAACTGTATCTACTGGCATAG
>NZER01000256.1 GCA_002690445.1 Candidatus Pacearchaeota archaeon | reverse complement strand
CTAAAAAGATGGCTCCCTTATTATTATCATTAGTCTTGAAAGCAGATAAGGCTAATCATTTATTCCTTACTCATTCGGAAAGTCAGGGAGGGGGGGGGAAAATCATCCCCTGTATCTCTTACACTTATCACCTAGACACAAGCCCTTCTCCTTCAGACTTGAGCAAGAAGGATGCATATTATATCTCCTATAAATGTACTCAACATGATAAGCAGTCTTGTCAGAGTCAAAATCCCTCATACCCAGCCCAGCAAAAAACTTCCAAATCTGTTCAATATCCCAGCCTATCTTCTTCAGATGAATCACAGCACAGAAACGAGCAAAGCTGATGGGATTATCCTCCTGAATCTCAGAACCTACACAGGGGTATCTTGTGAACACTCTGTTTATGAACTCGTTAGCGACATTCATATTCTCCCGACTATTTGGAGCGTGCTTATCTCCTCTGCATATTATGTTCTTAGCTATCATATTATACGAGCCTATGAGCTCGTCAATGGACTTCAAGGGTGATTGTAAGGGAGAGTGTATAAAATGCTTCCTGGGAGCCTTACACAGCCTCTCAAGCCTGTTCACATCAAAGAACCATATCTCATCAATACTCAGGGGGACACAACAGGTCCCATTTGCTTTATAATTCCTACTATCAACATAATAGCAGTTAGGTATTCGAGTTATCCTCCTTTCATCCCCGAATACCCTGGCGTCTGCAGTGGTCAGACCAAGCCTCCAGGTGAGCCAACTCTGCACGACCTGGATTTTCTTATGAGCCTTCTCCCTGTGCATAAGCTCAGGCACAAGGGGGATGTAGGCGTGATAACCCTTCCTAGTGTTGATTATCACCACAGGATAGGGGGAGAGGAACGCCACCAGGCTTAGAACATCCTTTTGAAGCCTGAACTCATCATAAGCCTCCCCCCGATGCTCCACATCAAAGTCAAAGTATATCTTATCCAACTCCAGCTGAGTCTTGCTCTTAAAGGAGTACAGGCTTATGAAACAAGGTCTCCTGCCATTGTTCTCAGCTATGAACCTCCTGAGCTCCTCCTTGGTTCTGACTAAGGTCTGATGGGGATTACCCACATATCGGGGGAGCTCAATAAATCTCAAGAGACTCATATTGATACACTCCTATATAATCTAAGACTTTTTGAAGTCCCAATTTTTTCATACAATAATCATAATGCTTAGGATGTGATTTCTTCAGCCTATCAAACCTATTAGGATGCTTCTCTAGATGCACCCCGAACATGCAGAACATACAGCCTGTGCCTCCTTCTCCTGTTGTCTCTAACTTACCCCTTTTTTCTATTATATCCCCATAAATAGAGGCATAAGGGATGCCCATTTTTTTCAAATACTCTAGAGTATTTTGATTTGTCCAGAAGCCCAAGGGAGTAGAACGTGGATGCTTTAGATCATAAGCATTACAGCCTGTCTTAAGATAAACGTCTTTCCTGATCCGTGATTCTGTGGCTTGTGTTCCTAACATGGGATACCTCCCTGTTTCTTTTATATATCTTCTAGCAGGCTCCTTTTTCAGCCAATGACAACATCTATCTGATATTTTAAAGGGGGCATCTTTAAGATACCTCCATTTTTCAGCGAGTTTAAAATTTGGAGCATATTGACCACTTCTTGTATATCCTGTAAGATGCAGATTTCGAGATGCTTTATTCTCCTCTGTAGGATTCTGATGCATTGACAATGCATGAGCTGTCTGCTTAGATATGATAGGATAACCATACTCTTTAATGACTTGAGAGAATGTCTTTTTAGGTCTTATTATTGTGACATTCTCAGTACCTTTAACATGAGCCTTAATCTCAGGATATTCCATGCCAGTATCAAAGAACACAGCAGGGATCTCAGGATAAACTTGTCGAACAATATTTAAAAGTACTGTCGAATCCATGCCACCTGAAAAAGACACATAAACCCTGGAGTCATAATGATTGTACCACTCTTTAATCCTTGTCTTAGATAAAGCAATTTTAGCTTTTAACGAGAGATTTATCCTCTGTTCAAACTGCCAGAACTCCATGTTATTCCCTCTTAAAGATAGTTGAATCGCTAATCACTTTAATCTAAGACTTTATTAGTTTTCATTTAGAACCACATCCACGATAAGGAGAAGCAGAAACGATCGTGAAAAAACCATCAGCATATTCTACAAAAGGCTCTTCTTCATAATGTGATATGGTTATTTTAGATACATCAATATCCTCATTCAAAGCAAGTGTGAAAATATGCTTATAGCCTTCTCTCACATTTTCTGTTTCTCGTTCTCCTTCTATTACTATTTTAAGTTCTTTATCCATTTTCTATCTCCTTCCGATATCCCTTTTTGGTCTTTTTTGCTGTTTACAAAATATTTAAGCACCTCTTTTCTTAGGATAATCTAATGTCTTATTTCTATCTTCAAATATCTTTTTAAGACGTTTAGTATCTTTCTTAGAAGTTCCTAAAACATAACAGTATTTATGTTTAGGCATTACATCTCTTTTCTTACAAGAGTTTTGATAGGCTTTAGATTCATCCTTAATAGCTTTAGCAATATATTCAGGCATTTTATCAAAGAATACTCTATCTCTTTCTTGCCATTCACTTTGCCATTCAATTTTAAGACGTTTAGCAATTTTCTTATAAACACTTCTACTTCTAAAATACCTATCAGATACCCAACGACCATTCTCATTTTCAAATTGGTGTTTAGTTCCCGACTTCTGACCTAAGTAATAGAAATTACAGGCTTGATATATTGTACCTAATTCTTTAGCTTCGGGATCTGAATAAGCTGTAAATAGCCTATATTGAGTGTTTTTAACCACCCATTTAATACCAAACATAATTAATGAAGATGCTAAGTTTTTAGGACTCCAAGATATACAAGCACCTCTGCTTATTAATCTTTCCATAGTTTTAGTATCTTCACCTAATAGTTTAGAGAAAGCATTAGGCATATCCATTATAACTACACCTGCTAATATTCCTTTATATCTTGCAGTAAAGAAATGTGTAGGATATAAACCTAAACGTCCTAACCATTCATGTTTTTCGATGAATTGTTTAACCTCTTGGAATATCTTGTCTTTTTCCTCAAATTGGAAATCGAAGTCTGTAATAGATAAAGATTCAATTTCCTCTATTGTATGACCTTTATCAAGAACATCTATTAAATCACTATTAATATTATTTAATTTAATATCGTACTGCCAACAATGGTCTTTATTATACGAATCTACTCTTTCTTTATCCATTTTCTATCTCCTTCCGATATATTAATTATATTTATAATATCATGGATTTTAAATGGGTAATTATCTTGTAGATAAAAAGCAAGAGCCATTATATCTTTATTTATAATCCTATTCATATTTTATTCTCCTTATATCTCCATGGAATCCCTATTTTCAGATGATATGATAAGCTCGTCCTCCGTCTGCTGAACAGGCTTCTCATGCTTGTCACCAACCAAGTCATCAACGCTGTCAGCCTCTTTAAGCTCAGGACCTAACAACTCCTTAATATCCCGACAGAACCTAACATCATTATTATACTCACTATCATATAACGAATGATAATACTCATTAAGAACATCCTTGATTGTACCCCTATATTCATGCTGTAGCTGTTCCAAAACATTAGGTCTGGTGAAACTCCCCACAATCATAGGCTTAGTGGAACCAATCGGGCTGAACCTGTTACTATCCACCTTAACAAAAATCCTATAAGGGAACCAGAGCTTCTGACCGATTTGAACACCTCTCTGAAGGCTGAACATGGCAGAAGCATGATACTCAAGGTCCTTCCACTCATGAGCCTGCCAAACCCCAGGGATTATCTCCCCCTGCTCATTCCTTCTCCTCTTCATCATAAGAGTTAATATCAAATCATTACCTGAGCCTGTTACAGTCTCCATGAAGGTCTTAATATAATCCCACACAGTCTGCCAGGTGAACTCGAAGGGGTTTTTCCCATGTTGCTCCTTATACTTGAGCATAGCCAGATTCACAATGTCCGAGCCAGAGTCAAGCACAAAGCTACTGTTTGGCTTGTACTCGACTGCAAACTCAGTCGCCATGCTATCAAGCTCGTCAAAAGTTCTAATCCTCCGTAGTTTCGAGTTGTTCAGGATCTTCATCGTCTCAACAGTGCTCCGAGTCCTGTGAGTATCAGCAACCACAGAATTCGGAATCGTGTTAAACGTGTTACTCAGATAAGTCTTTCCGTATTTGCTCTGACCTCTAATCCCAATGGTGAGAGCATTATTCTTAGGCAAGGCAGGGAACTTCATACCTAAAACTCCTCATACTTCTTCTTCAGAGCCCTGTCCACAGCCAAGACCTCAGCTATCAGTTGCTCACGCTCCCCCTTAGTATGCGTTTCACCATAAGCCTTAACCTCCCATTGATAGCCCTTAGCCATCTTCCTCAAGGTTATACTACAAGGGGAATCTGTCACACTTCTGACAACACTCTCAGACCCAATCATACCAGTAGCCACTAATCCATTCATCTTATCACCTCAAATATCTTCTTCTTACAATCACAATTCACACACCTATACTTCTTCAATACTTGGACAACAAGCCCCATGAATTTCTTCTGGGGCTTAGTTGAAACAAGCACACATCCTCTGCCACAATCAGGGCACCTATTATCTCCTTGCATTTTCTCTTAGAGGTCATCCAGGGAGGTGACTAACGCATCCCCACTCTCCTCAATAACCTCCTCAGTCACCTGAGCCTCTTCCTTTGGCTTAATCAATGGTCTATAAGGGACAGTCCTGATAGGGAATATCATCCCAACCCTCATCCTAGGATAGCCTGATGGCTCCTGACTAATCTGGTCTTTAGGCTGATAGAGCTGTCCAACGAATACTCCAATGCTCGCTGAGCCCATGGTGGGGGATTTATCATGACTAGCTATGAAGCTACCATTCTCCTTGACAAATTCCCTGCTGATGCTGTCATCAAAGAGGCGATAAGTACAGCCACCCTCATCCCACTCATTCACCCGAATGACCTGAGCATTAAGGGCTATCATCTCATTGGCATCAGACCACTCTGTCGCCTGAGAAATGCTAATGTTAGTGAGCTTCTTACCCACAAACTCTCCAGCCTCCTCAATGGTTATCTGACTCTGAGCCTCCTCGATGGGATGATTATCCCCAATCCTGAAGAGAGTAGTGCTATTCCCTTTTATCTCACTCTCACCAAAACGAGTCTCAAAAGTCTCTCCCTCTTCAATCCCTACAAAGGTACTGATATTATCATCTCCCTTAATAGCAATCTTCACAGCTACAAAGTCATCAAGACCTTTCCTCGTGCCTATCCCATAGGCGTTCATAAACCTGCCACCCTTCTTGCTCTTCTGTGGTCTGCCTATGTTAAGGAGCATTACGCTCCAGATTTTCTCCCCCCTATCAATCTCGCTTATATGGTTAGCCTTGACAATGTCAATGGCAACAAGCTGACGAGCATAATCGTCAGGGAAAGTCTCTACAAGATATGGGGTGAGATATTCCCTCTTAACTTCCTTCCCTAAAGTCTCACCAATCTTTGCTTTAGGGATGTTCAACTCTGATGCCAAGGCGACAAGACGCTTCTTAGCTTCACTCGATAGTTTTATCTTCTTTTCTTTCAATTTTCTAACCTCCATATTTTATCATAAAAGGCTCACATGAACCCCATGACCATCATAATAATGATGAGATAGCAGTCTGAAGAAACAGCATTGTCTCCTGCTCTATTCTAGTAGTATCTGCCTCAGTGCCCTCATGCTTTGTCACAAAAGTCCATTTACTAAAACCATTGCTCATTTCTACTTTAACATTCATATCAAATCCTCCAATAATACGAGTATGGCTACCCCTGTGATTGTTCCTAGGGATATAAGCCACATAGCATATATCATCCAATAGTGCTTTATTCTCTTCAATAATTTACTCATGTTCTCCTTCAACTTTGAAGCCTCCTTTTTTCTCCTACAATATAATTTGTTCATAAGCTATCATCCCCTATGAAATAGAATATGGGGGCTCTCCCCATACCCCTGCCCAATCCCTCTCCACCTGCCTTGAGAAGCACCTTGTGCAAGAGCATATCATTAATAGTCTCCCTTGCACGCCTCCTAGACCACCCAGAAAAAACGAGATACTTCATCAACTGAGTGTGAGAGCACCCTTCAGGGAGGCTCTTAATATAAGTGAGTATCTGATTATAATTTGCATTAGCAAGAACCCCCAGGCGTCTGTTCAACGCATCCAGAGCAAAAGCCTTGAAGGTCTTGTCCACAGTAATCCTCAAGACAGGGGTTGCCCTATAATATTTGATGAGACTATAGCCTATCGCCAGGTTCTCTATGAGAATGAGCTCATTATGATTATACCCACGTTGGCTAAGAGCTAATAAGAAGTTCCTAAGGCTTGCTGTCCTTATGCTCTTAGTGGCTGTGAAGGTTTGGGCGAGCTCGCTGAAATGATGCCTAAGGTCTCTCAGCCCTTTGAGCTTAGGAGGCTTGTTAGGATTGTTAATAACCTTCTGATTAAAAGCCTTGATAGTGGTCTGGTCAGGACTCATGTCAAGATAATTCAGCCTCCTTGGCATCCCACTCTCATTATCAAATCTGGCGTTCTGGGTTGCCAGCCAGGCTGTGATATAACTCTGATATTTCAGGTCATGACCGCCAGTGCTCTTATAAACCCACCCATCATCAAGGAGACCGAGCAACGCCTCCTCAAGCTGTAGACTATGCTCCTGTTTTGAACTCTTCTTCAAAGCACTATACTCATCACACAAGATGATAGCATCCTTATACTCCTCAGCATGACCTATTATTTTCTCGCCAGACTTGTCAAACCCCCCAACCAGGCTGAGTTCTGTGAGACGTTTCTCATGCTTATGAGGGAGTGAAATAGCACAGCCATAATCCTGATCGAAGAAGAAACGATGCCACGCAGTCTTACCATACCCAGGAGGACCTATCGCAAATATGTTAGCACGCACAGGAAAGGGCTTCCTATTCCTAAAATAAAAGGGCGTGGCATATTCATAGATACTGCTCGTGTTAAAGAGATTGGCAATATGACATCCAATGGAGGTGATATAATAATCCAGGACCTCCAGGCTCGTGTAGTCTGCTTCCCTTGCAAAATCTATTGTATGCTCATAAAGATTATTCGACATTAATCTCACACTCTGGATAGAAGCTATCAAACCCAAAGTGCTTATGCCCTGATGGAATCAGCTTATGATTATCAAAGCATAGGAGCTCTGTATTCCCAAGTCCCTTGAAAGAATGTCCCAAAGCACTATCCTCATGTGCCTTCTGACTCTTCAAACAACTAGGGAGACCTGGAGCTTTATACTGACAATGTAGCTCGCAGTATTCGATTATGTAGGCTCCAGAGCCCTCTTTATCTCCATTGGAAACCTTCTGGAAGTGCTTAGTCTCCATAGGCTTTGTCCAATAGAAGAAACGAATGAACACCCATATTAACATCTCAAGCAGGTAGAAGGGGAAAATCCATTCTCGCCTACCAATGATATATCTTGTGTCTTTGATAGGGGTATTCTTTAGGGGTTTAATTGCTCGCATCTTTTAACTTTTCCTAAAAATATTTTTGTTGAATCGGATATATATAACCATCCCCAATTTTTTTGATGAGAAGAGAAGGCAAGCCATTCCTTTTATTCAAATGTGCGGGATGGAGGAAGAAAAGGTCCAGCTTGCCTTCAAAGGCAGACATATTCCCATAAACTTCTTAGGGGGGGGAGAATCCTAGAAAAATATTTGGTGTTTGATATGTGGGTGAAATATCTAGGTCTGCCTCCAATCACTAAATATGGATCTCTTCATTATATATACTTAATCAAATATATATTGCCGATTTATTGAGTTTACAAATTGCATACAAGAAACCAGTGATGGTATTTTGTAAAAAAGGATATTCACAGGGACTAAGAGTATATGAAGAGTTTACAAGATTACAAAAGACCTTATAGGTACTATAATAAGTATAATACTTATAAGAGGTCTGATGAGAGCTCTGAGCCTGAGTAAATCATCCAACTAGAGTGTATATAAGCCAAATGTAAACTTGTAAATATTAGCACATCACCAGTCCCGATAAAAAACCTTTTACACATTACGTCAGTTGTAACACCTTGTAAAACATGAGGGATAAAGGAGGGAGAACAAAACAGGAATACACGATTTAAAGACAGGACACGCCCCTATTTTGTAAGATAATGCGTGTTCTCCTATCAATACCTCATATAATAAGTGAGTACCCATGAAAAGCCCTTAGAAGTTAAATGAGAGGCATCATAGTAGGAGATTACAAGAAAAAAAGTACCGATACACCATAT
This sequence comes from Candidatus Pacearchaeota archaeon, assembly GCA_002690445.1. Next base: position 18,458 of record NZER01000256.1, on the reverse strand, counting down.
AAAAAGAAATAACGTTTAAATAAGGAGTAACACTTTAAAGGATAAAACAATGAGCAAAAATAGAGCTCAGTGTCTAATCAGCATGAGGGAGGCAATTACAAACAGCTTTAGGAAGATACAACTCATAATAAGCACGATACTTTTACGAAAAAAATAAGAGGAGTGAGGAGAAATGAACACAGCACAGCGAATAGTCAAGGGGTTGCTAATCGCTGTGCCTCATCCTCTCACATACCAGCAGAAAAATAAGGAGGGAGAAAAATGAAGGTTCAACATTTAGACCCTTCACATTTAAAACCCTTTGAAAAGAACCCCAAGAAACACACCATAAAACAAATAGAGAAAATAATTAAGAGTGTGGAGGACACAGGGAAAAAAGCTACTAAAATAAGGGAGTCAAAAGTACTGATAACATGAACATATTTCTATTTGGAAGGAAGGAAGAAATCAGAGACAGACGTTTGAATGTCATTACTTTAGAGGAGAAGGGGTTAAAACCCAGGGAAATTAGTAATTCATTAGACATACCCATTGGAGACGTTTATAATGATCTGAAATGGAGTAGAACTCATCTGCATCGAGAGATTCGAGAGAGCGTTTGGGACTTGCAGTTTATGAAGGAGTTGGAGAAGGAACTCCGAGAGTGTAATCATCCACTACAGAAATTGGGTTATAGGAATCTCATATTAAAATTACGTCAGGATATGCGTAAACGTGCAGGTCTTTACATTGACAGAATACAGCATGAGGGCAAGACTAGGCTGGAGATTAAGATGTGGCAACCTGATGAGAACAGGGACTTTGCTCCTATGTCCAGAAGGCTTTTGAAGAAGGAGAGTTCCAAATGATGATGCAAGAGCTTATCCACTTTTATTATGCCCCTCAGCCCATGCAAAAGCTCTTCCATGCTGACAGATACAGGGTGAAGTTCAGGCTGGTGAGTGCTGGGACTGGAGGAGGCAAGACACTCGCAGGAGTATTCGAGTGTGTTAGCTGGTGCCTTGAGAACGCTGGGACAGTAGGGTATATCTACGAGCCCACTTATGCTATGGTCAGGAGGATTTTGATACCTGCTATGGAGAGCGAGTGGATTTTTAATGGTCACATAGGAGCTCATCCCCTGGTGAGAGAATATAGCAGGGGGGATAAACGAATAGAATTTATTAATGATTCGGTGCTCTGGTTTGGCTCGCTGGAAGATCCTGAGACCGCTGAAGGTCCTAACATCGACTTTGCTCACATAGATGAGGCTCGTCTTGTAAGGCATTTTGACTCTGCTTGGAGGACTGTCAGAAGGAGGCTCAGGGGTAGTCGGGCTGGGAATCGCATAGGTGCCTGGATAACAACAACCCCAGACCACCCGAATAGTGCTTTGTATAAGAGCTTTGAGGACTCCAGGAGCAAGTTAGATGATAGCATGGTCTACAGGTGGAGTCTGATGGAGAACACCATGCTTCCACAGGGATTTATTGATGATATGCTCCAGGCTCACACTGGGGGCTTGAGCGAGAGGTTTATTCATGGGCGTTTTGCTGAGGTGGGTGCAGGGAGCTTTGAGTTTGACAGCACTCAGCACATAATCGGCTCCATAGATAAGGAGAACATGAGACAGGTGGCTTATGGCGTGGACTTTGGCTGGACTAACCCTGCCACTATCATAGCTATTGGGATTGATGGTGATGGTAGGGCATATATTTTAGATGAGTTTTATAAGAGTCAGGCGAGTGATGAGGAGCTTGTGGCTGGAGCCCAGGAGTTGCAGAGTCGCTGGGGTGCTGGCAGGTTTTATTGTGACAGCTCTGAACCCCGAATGATTGAGAAGTTCAGGAAGTCTGGATTAGATGCTAGGGGTAATAAGAGCAAACGTGATGATGGGATAAGAGAGGTGGGTGGCAGACTCAGGACTGTTGGGGATGGTAAGCCTAGGCTGTTCATTCATCAGGATTGTGTGAACACAATATCTGAGTTCCAGGTCTATGATGCAGACGTGAAGGCTAATGACCACTGTGTGGATGCCACTAGATATGGTCTGATGGGCTTGGGCAACTCTAAGAGTAGTGTGTGGGTGGGAAGATGAACAGGGCGTGGCAGGACTGGTATGTCAGCGGGCAGTACAAGTATGATAGGGGTATGAATATTATAAGGCGACCTATTGACCTGTTGAAGATTAGTGGTTTCACAGCCCTTCTTAACGAGTTCATACTCAACCCATTAGGGCTTTATATCCCTCCCTCATGGCTCCTGTATATGATTCCAGTCATCGCTGTTGTTGCTTTTTCATTAGGATATTTAGATCAGCATAAACTTAAAATATGGCAGAAGGAGCAGGAGTATGCCCCCAGGAATATTAACCCATGGTCTCAGGAGTTGTTAAGGCGTTTGAAGAATGTTGAGAGGCTGGTGGGAGTTGCACATGATGGAGGCAAAAGAGAGAATGAGTAGGGATGATAATATGAAGCTGAGTGGTTCTTTCATAACTAACAGCAGGGAGGAGGCTCTCTCATTGGTTAAGCAGTTCAGGAGTGATGGTGCGATGGGTGGTGAGAGCCCTACTGAGAGACAGCTCAGCACTAGCTCGACAACAATCACAGGTTATCCTGCGAGCATTAACAGGCGTGATTATGAGAATATGTTCAAGAGGACTATCGGGGGCTCGATTATTAACAAGAAGGCTGATGATACTTTCAGGGAGTGGTTCACAGTTGAGACAGAGATGGAGGGCTTGGCTCGTGAGATTGAAGTGATGAACAGGAACCTACAGGCTTGGAGGGTTTTCAGGCTTGCAGACATATTCGCTAGACTCGATGGCTACAGCATTATCTTCATGGGTATCCGTGACGGGAAAAATATTGCCGAGCCACTTGAGAGGGCTCAGGGCATCGAGTACCTGAGGGCTTATAGGAGTTATCAGATTGCCAGGATTGAGAGGAATAAAGACAAGCAGAGCCCCACTTATGGCGAGCCTGTCAGCATAATAATTAGAGTGGGCAGTGATGAGAGGACAATCCATATTAGTAGGATATTAGTATTATGCGAGGAGCACCTGGGAGACCCATTTAGTGATTCCATCCCTGCCCTTGAAAGAGCCTATGATTATATCCAGAGCCTAGAGAACCTGGCGTGGGCGAGCTCAGAGGGGGCTTTTCAAAGAGTCGTCCCCCCTTGGCACGTCAAATTCGAGGAGAGACCTGACAGCGATGTGGAGAGCGATATTGATAATCAGCTCGACAATTTCAGGACAGGGGTGAGGCAGAGGATTAAGACTGCTGGCGTGACAATCGAGCCCCTTGTGGGTTCAGGTCAGATGGTGCCTGTTGATAAGATTGAGACCATGCTCATGAGACTCGTCTCAGCTTCTGTTGATATTCCCCAGAGGATGTTATTCGGCTCAGAGGCTGGACAGCTCTCTTCCGCATCGGAGGATGTGCGTGCTTATTATGCAGGAATATCTGCTCGCCAAGAAAATTATGCCGAGCCAGTGATGAGGACCTTTTTCAACAGACTACAAAGTGCTGGGGTCTTGCCTGATGGCGAGTTCTCTCTCACCTGGAACCCATTGTTTGAGATGAGTGAGAAGGAGAAGAACCTCATTGAGAAGAACATAGGGATTGACCTTGCTAATAGGAGCAGGACTGCCTGGCTACTCAGTGGCTCAGGACAGTATGAGCCCTTATTATCAAAGGAGGTAATATTAGAGAAAATCTTAGGATGGAAGCCAGAGGATGTGAAAAAAGCCCTAGGGAATATGAAAGTAAACATGATTGAAGAGCCTAAGATAAATGCAGAGGCTGGAAACCAGGCTAGGCTAGACTCGCATTTTAAAACCAACGAGTTCACATTTGAGGATGATGATGACACCATAGTGACAGTGACAGAGCCACACGCCAAGAGAAACTGGGAGGAGACATTCATTGACTCCACATCTTTACAGGATAAATATGTGAAGATTCTGGAGAAGTTTTTTGTCAAACAAGGGAAACTGATACTTAAAAGATTCTCAGGAACCTCAAAGACCATTAATGATACAAAGTCTCTCTTCTTAGCTAATACCCCTGTGAATGATGCGATAGCTGAGGGGGAGGCTGAGCTTGCAGAGATATTGAAGAATATGAGCATGGAGGCGACAGATAAAGGAGCAAAAGGAGCCAGCATGGTTGCAGGGGGCAGGTATGTCCAGCTTGAACATAAAGCCATACTAGCAATCAGCAAAAATTCGGCTAAGATGGCTGGGGAGATTTCAAAGACAACAAGGGATAAAGTCAGCTCAGCGATGATAACGGGTATGCAGAAGGGAGAGGGCACTCCACAGATTGCCCAGCGTATTCGGGGAGTTATGGATGCTAGTTCAAAACGTGCTAACACCATCGCTAGAACTGGTGTGATAGGCTCTATCAACACTGGGCAATTTGACCAGTATCAGGAGAACATGGTTGAGTTTAAACAATGGCTGACTGCTGGGGATAGTAAGGTGAGACCATCCCATGCTCAAGTCCACATGAAGATAGTGCCCATAGACGAGTTCTTTGATAATGGTATGATGCACCCTGGGGACTCTTCAGCATCTGCTGGGAAGTTAGTTAATTGCAGGTGCAGTATTGCACCATATATCCCACTTCCAAAGGAAGGACAGTATGAACCAGTGGTTAAGAGAGATTCGATGTCATGGGAAGATAACATGGTTAAATCTGATACTCCTGTGCTATGGAAGAGAGGTGACCGTAACTTCAAGAGTTTCCCAGAAGGCTTTAGAAAATGGGACCCTTATTATGCTTATAGGGCTAAAGGTATTCATCTCAAGGGTGGGAAATATGATGCCTATAAGGTGAAGAGTCATTCTTACACAGATGGGAGAGGTGCGAAAAGAACGCATAATATTGAGATATTACATCATCCAGGAAACACTTATGTAACGCCTGAGAAGATTTTTGAGGTGCTTAATACTGTGCCACAAATACACAGAGAGAATGTGAAGAGGATTGTTATCCATAATTATACTAAGATGGATAAAGGGGGCGTTACTGAGGCTCGAATGTTTGCAGTTAAACCTCCCCAGGCACTTGAGACGAGGAAACCAATACATGGCATGGCAAGTACCATAGAGTTTTTCAAGGTCCCTGTTCAGCATAGGTCTGGGAGTCATGTGGGAACTTTATATAAAGAGAGAGGAATAGCCAGGGTGCTTGCACATGAAATAGGGCATCATACTAAGGAAGGTTTTGGACATCAAATTCTAATTAAAGGGAAAAAGACATGGATTATAAAAGACAGGAAGAATTATGAGAGAACTATAAAAAAGGGTGGAGGGAGCATACATAATCAAGTGTCTGAATATGCTAGAATAAATCAGGCAGAGGAGTTTGCTGAAACTTATAGCTATTATATGACAGGGAGATTAGATAAGAAGAAATATCCAGGAAAGTTTATCTATTTTGAAAAGATGTTTGGAGATATGGAAAGGTCAAGGAGAAAAATTACATAAGGAGACGTTGGTAATATGGTTAGAGAGAAAGTTATTACATACCTAGACGATTCTGATAGGGTGGTTCAAAAAGATAGTGCTGTCAGGGCAATAGTTCAGGTATATGAGGATGGTAGCCTCCTCTATGAGGATTTTGTGGTGTTAAAGAAATGAAATTATTATGTGCTAACACAAGGCTGGGCGATCAGGTGACAGAAACTGAGAGCCATTGGGTGGTCCCAGTTGTCCCCACGAGGGAGGGAGTCCAGAACAGAGGGTTTAAGACTTATGAGGAGTTAAAGAACACTAGCTTATGGTTGAATGGGAGACCTTTCATCCCTAATGGTCATCCAGAGGAGGAGGGGAAGTTTATCCCTGTTACAAGTTCCAATCAGGCGAGTGGTTTTATATGGGATGTGGAAGCAAATGACAATGAGAGGCTATTAACTGCTAATGTATATCTATTTAAAGAGGATGAGAGGAATATATCCATAGTTAAAGCCCTTGAGAATGATGACAGGATAGAAGTCAGCATAGGTTATCACGCTACAACAATTCCTGAAGAGGGCGAGTTTAATAAAGAATCCTATGACCATGTTGAGAAGGACATATATTATGACCACCTCGCCAGGGTGCTTGAGGGGGCTTGTAGCTGGGATGATGGCTGTGGGCTTGGTCGGTCAGACCTGGGGAAACAGGATATGAACATTATGAATCAGATAGGCTTGAAATTGAGTTCAATTAAATCTAATCTTATCAACAGAATACCAAAGACAGAATCAGGTGGTATTCGAGAGAATGCTGAATGGACAACTGCATTTATTAACACATTACCAGACACAGCGTTTGCTGTGATAGAGGGAGGTGGAGAAAAGGATAATGAGGGCAAGACCAAGCCCAGGAGCTTGAGACATCTCCCTCATCATACCAGTGATGTGAAGATGGCTAATGAGAAGGAGAGCGTGGATTTACCACATCTTAAAAATGCGTTAGCCAGAGTCCCTCAGAGTAGTTTGAAGAGGGAGCTTAAAGCAAGAGCTAAGAGTCATCTAGTCGCTCACGCTAAACAATATGAGATAGGCGACTATGACAGAAAGAAATCGGAGGTCGATAAATTGAGTGAAAAAGAAGAAGAGTTGCAGGCTCGTGCCAACACTCTCGCCCAAGATAAGGAGAACCTCCAGGGCAAGATTAAGGCACTTGAGGAACAACTCAGTGAAACTGGGGCTCGACTCGATGAGTTTGAGTCCAGAAGAAAATTAGACGAAGAAACCCAGTGCAACGCTCTGATAGCAGAGATTATCAAGAGCAATAATAGCAAGCCTGAAGTCTATGAGAGCTGGACAGTAGACCAGCTTAAGGTCCTTAGAGACTCGCTAGTAAGTGCTGACAGAAGCATGAAGGTCTCAGAATCTGAGGAAAAGGAGACTCGTGGACTGCTTGATGAAGGTGGAAAGACCTGGGTTGAAGAGGAGGTTATCTAAATGGCATATAATCAGCTACAGAAACCCACAGGAAAAATAGTGGAACGTGGAAACCCTCTAGTGATGGAGCATAAGGTAGATAGTACAGGTCCTGCATTACCTGGTCGCCTAGTCTATAAGGGCACTAATGATGATGATGCAGGAGTTAAGAGTGCCACAGACAATGTAACTAACATGCCTATCGGCTGGCTGGGATATGAGCAAGCAAGTGCATCATATAAGCCTTCTGATGAGGATACTGCCTATTCAACTGGTGACTTTGCTCCTGTGCTTAATGGAGGACATTTCATTATAGTAAGTGCACTTAGTGCAGTGAACGCAACTAAGGGACAGTATTTGTGTGCAGGCGAGAGTGGTATGCTGACAGCAGTAACCACCGAAGGCTCAGCCTCAATGAAGAGCGTGCCAATAGCAATTGCTATGGAATCAGTAAACGCATCGACAAGCATCACTGACTGTGCTGTGCTTAGTTTAATCTAAGGAGGTGAATAAGGAAATGCTTAATATACAAGAATTAAAAGGAAATGCTCCTGTAACAACTGAGCAATATAGAGAGCTTCAGGATGCAGTGGTTGTAACTGCTCGCAGGAATGTTGCTATGGCAAGGAGTCTAGTATCGCCAATAGGACCTCTTGGGATTGGAGTTCAGCAGTACAGCTTTGACAAATTGACAGAGGTTGCTGATGCGATAATCAGTTATGCTTTCACTACAGGTAGTGAGGATATAGTTGATTTGACCAGGTCTAATGTTAAAGTCCCTGTTCTTGAAAAGAAATTCAGGATAGGAAGGAGAGACCTGGCTAGCAGTACACGCACAGGAACTCCCTTGGACACTTCAACAGCAGAGAGCTGTGCCTATAAAGTATCATATGCTTTCACTGATATGATATTGCAGGGCTGGACAGCTGATGGTTCAAACTATGACATCAATGGACTCTATCAGTCAGCGAATAACGATTATTCGACTGGGAAGGACTTTGGGACTGCAGGGAACGCAATAACAGCAGTGGCTGGTGGTATGGCTTTATTGATGGCAGATAACATCATGCCAGCATATAATTTAACTTTAAACCCTGTACAGTATGCTGAACTTGCTGGCTCTGTGCATACTGGAGGACTGTTAGAGTTTGAGCGTGTTAAGAACATGATTGGTGGAGATGTGTTTGTCTCGCCTTTTGTAACTGCTGGAACTGGTATGCTGACAGCTCATCCGTCACAGGGAACACTGAAAGTAGCCTTTGCCCAGGACATAACAACTGAGACCTGGCAGGATGCAGATACCAAGGACACGCTAGGGCGTGTCTTTATGGCTTGTGTGCCAATAATCTATGACACCAACGCTATCTGCAAGCTCTCAAGTATCTGAGAAGGAGGCTGTGCATAGTGGTTAAGGTAATCGTTAAGGTGGGCAGTTTAAGATTAGATGGTATGACCTACAACGCTGGAGACCAAGTTGACTTGTCTGAGGATAAGGCGACTCATCTAGGCAACAGCATCGAGGTCGTGCCAGAGGTTAAGACTGCCACACCTAAACGAAAGCCAACGCAGAAGAAGAAACTTAGGAGGAGGAAATGAGACTCCTCCATCTTTTATTTTTTAAATTAATATCATGGTATCTGAGACGCTTTAAGCATAGTGGAAAAGAGTACCATGTCACAGATGTGAGCTTCAGTGGTGATGATATTCATAAGACGCATGAGGAGACGAGTGGAACCTCGTTAGACCCTAGAGTTGCTCTCATCAAAAAATTCATCAGGCACATTCCTGAATTAGTGAGGGCTTTCCCAGAGATTAGGGGCATGCCTAAGCTGACGAATCCAACGAGCCTGCTCTTGCAAAGTCTTAAAGAACAGTATCTGCTCAGGATAGACACGAGTGAGAAACAGCTTCAGGAGGCTTTAAAGGATATTAATGAGGCAGGCGATAGGAACATAAGCACTAACTGGAATGCTGAGCACGTTAAAACATTTGTGGGCTCAGTATTCGATGGGCTCATAATCATAGCCGAGGCAGATGTTTATTATCGCACCCGAATACTTGACGCACTAATATTGGTTGCTCAGTGGGGTGAATCATGTAGTGATAACATAGGTGATGACTGGATTGAGAAGCTGATAGTAGAACAGAATGAAGGGACTTTGGATATGTTAGAGGCATGGGCTAATAAGAATGGAAGGGACATCAAGATTGATGGTTTTAATAAGGGCAAGATTAATGTGGAGGCAGGTTAGGTGAAGAATATATTTAAGATCGTGAAGAAATTTACTGAGGATGGAAAGACCTATGACATAAACAATGTTACATTTGCAGGAGAGGATTTGCAAGAACATCTCAGAAATACTGATGGTCATGCTGTAGATCCAAGAGTTCATCTTGTCAAAAAATTCCTACGACACCTCCCTAAACTTATGAGCATGTTCCCCAAGGTCTTGGGGATGCCTAAGCTCACAGAACCAGATGCAGTATTGCTCCAGGGTATGCGAGACACCTATGTGGACAGGGCTAAGAGGAGTGAAGCCATAATCCAGAGTTTCCTTGAGGAGAGCAGGAAGCAGGGCATGGATGTTGGAGGAGACTGGGAGGCTCGGCATTTTATAGAATGGGTTGAAGTAGCCTTTGACACCCTGACGGTTATTGTCGAGGGAGACCCATATTATAGGGACAGGTTCTTCGATTTTGTGTTGATGATTTGGCAGATGGGTGAGAAGCTCAGAATCCAGTATGGAGATGACTGGATGAACAAGGTCCTGGATGAGCGTCAGGCGAGAGACCTGGATGTATTGCAAGGCTGGGCTAATGAGAGGACTAAGGGGAAAAATATTAAGAATATTGAGATAGACTTAAAGAACTGTAAGGCAAAGGTGGAGGTCAGATAAGATGGCTTATGGGGCGATGGATGCAGTTAAAGAACGTTTGACCAGTGCCATCCCTAGTGGTGTCACTGATTTTGATGTGGAGCTTGATGAGGCTCAGAGGTATGCGAATGATATTATCAATGAGATGCTGAAGCTCCATAACGTCAGCTCATTGGTTAGTCCTCCAAGCATAATAGTTCATGCAGAGAACGACTTGTCTGCTGTGCTGTGGATTGAGCAGAACAGCGAGAAATATGGTGAGGAGCTAGTAGTGAAAGCTGAGAGGCTTAGAACACGAGCCTTCAAGAATGTTGAGCTCTATTTAAATGCCACGAAGGAGAAACGATATTATGTTGGAGTGAATGACGTGGATTCAGGGGTGGATTGAAATGGCACAAACAAAATCAGCAGTTTCTCTCAGAGTTGATTTATCTCAATACAAAGTGCCCACATATAAGATAACAGAAGGAGTTGCCATTGGACTGATGAAAGCAGGATTCCATATTGAACGAGTTGCAAAGCTAAAGAGTCCTGTGGTCACTGGGCGATACAGGTCATCTTGGAAGGTTAATAATAATGTAGAGACTATGACAGAACATTTTTTATCGTATGAGAGAAACCCAAAAATTAGAGTGGAGCCAATGGTCATTTATTCTGACTGGGTGGAAGATGGGGCAAGTAGTCAGGGAGCACCCAGGAGTCATAGAAGCAGTGGTTTTAAAGGGTATCAAATAGCAAAAAAAACAGCAGAGAGTGAGAAGGGTACTGTGAAGAAGATAGTTGAGTCAGAAATAAGGAAGGTGTTAAGATGATTGATTTTGAGAGTTGGAAGATAGGAGGAATAGCTGGGCTCCTACTCGCCCCAATATCTGAGGCAGTTAAAGCAACAGGGGTGATGGGACAGGGGATAGCTGTGTTCCTGCTATTAGATTTCTGTCTTGGCGTGATGTCAGCCATCAGGTCTGGGACATTTGAGAAGGGTTGCATGGTCTGGGGATTCCTGACCAAGGCAACAGTGTATCTAGCTGTTTTAATAGTGGCTATGTACCTTGGAATTGTGTTAGAATCTAAATGGATTTTCACAGTCGCCATGACGATGGTGTTCAGCAAGGAGCTTTTGAGTATTGTGAAACACGCTGTAGACCTGAAGGTCTTTAAGGCTGATGAATTAGGATTCTTGGTGTCATTGGTTGAGAAGATGAATAAGGGAGGGAGAAGATAGAATAATGCCTGATTCATTAAGGGGTAAGATATTGACTCAGTTAAAATCCTTGTTGGAGGGTGCTCCTGGGGTTTTTACCAGCTCAGTAGGCGTTTCAACAGCCATTCACAAGGTATTCGAGGAGAGGAAGTCGATAAGTATGTATAGTAATTATATTGAGATGATATATCCTAGCATCCCTGCTGTTTATGACTCTCGCACTGTGGGAAAGACTGATGAAGCACAAATCCCACTCCTCATGAACATACGAATGAGACGAGCTACGCAGGATGATAATGATGACTTATACATGATTATTGAGAATATTAGGCAGTTGCTATGGGATAATCCCACTATCAATCTAGAAACCTCTGGTGTTGAAACTGTCCATGTGGATGCTGATGCTCTATTGATTAACGAGAATGACCAGACCATTAAGGATGGAGCTGATTTGTCTGTGATGATAACGACTGTTAAGAACTATGGATGAGGTGAAGAGATGCTGATAAAAGATATAAGAGAAGGGGGAAGCCCCTTAGAAACTGAAGGAGTTGGGGAGCACTGCCCTGGTAGTGTTCATGAAGTAGAAAAAGATTTTGGCGAGAAGCTGATAGCCACTAACCCCTTCTTTGATGTTGTTAAGACAGGAAAGAAAAAAAATAAAATAGGAGGTAAGAGAACATGAGCAGATATGTGGCTTTAAGCAAGCCCAGTCATACAGTATGGGGCACAGCGATTGGTGTGGATTCATATTTGGATGCAATTACTGAGACATTAAGTGAAGATAATCAGGTGATATTTGATGAGGATATAAGCAACAGGTCGCCAAGGGGGCAGAGTGCAGGACCTTTCGAGCCGAGTGGCAGTGTCACAATTAATCCTAGACCGAATACTGTGGGCTATTTGTTCGCAGGGGTTCTAGGCAGTTCCACAGTAACGACTCTGGTGGGACCTCCTACAGGATGCTCAAACACGAAGGAGCACACCATCAAACAGAATGAGGATAATAAGATTCCGAATTTAACAATAGATGTAGCCATGTCTAATCCTACGAATATAGGGGTGAGACGCTATGACTCGGCAGTTATTGATGGGTTAGAGCTGACACATGATTCTGAAGGGCGTTTGGAATTGGTGGCGGACTTCATGGGCAGAAGCATGAGCATCAATCATGATGTTGGGACTCCTAGTTTCAGCACACTTAATCCCTTTGTGTTTCACATGGGGACTCTCAGCATAGCGAGTGTTGCTAATACTGATGTCCAGAACATGAGTGTCAGGATTAGGAATAATCATACTAGGAAGCCAGAGGCTAATAGTCGATTCCCAGGGAAGCCAAAACCAGGGCCTTTATTGGTTGAAGGCACTCTGGACTTGAGTTTCGAGAATAGGAATCAGATGAGGAGGTTCCTGGGTTCTTCAACTGCAACGTCTCCACAGGACTCACTCAGCAGTTTCGAGCTGAGGATGACGTGGACAAGCTACACGAGTACTGAAAGCTGTGTGGCTGGGACAGCGTATTATAAGCTGACCATGCTGATGCCAGCAGTGATATTAACCACTAGCAGTGCAAACATTGACAAGCAGGAGCCGATGGTTCATAACCTGGGGTTCAGGGCTCTCTATGACTCAGGCACCAGCACACCGATAACTGTGAGCATAATAAACCTGGATTCATCAGCTTACATAACATGAGTGAGGTGAGGTAATTTGAGAAATTATATAGAGATGTGCCTTAAAAACGCAGGTGCAATCCATAAGGCTATGGAGGAGCGAGGGCTCTACAATGGAAAGACTGTCAGAGTAGGGGACATGGAGGTCTCAGTGCCTGATGAATATCCTAGTAAAGTCTTGGCTGGAATCGTGCAGGCACAGGAAGAGAGCACAGGGAAAGCCATTGACCTGATAGGAGAACTCCTGCTAAAAGTTAATGGAATAGAATACACAGACGACATGATTCTCCTGCCTGATGACATAGCAAACCTCGCACTGGGTGAGGTGTCGTCAGCAGGTGGTGGTGCGTCAAAAAAAGGAAAGCCAGCATCAAGGACATCATAAACTTAATCCTGGCTGTATGTATTAAGACAGGGTGGTCGATAGAATATGTGGAGACTCTCCTACCGAGTGAGCAACTCAGGTTGCTGGAGATTAGTATGCAACTAGACCCATTGGTTACCACAAAACCAATGAGAGAGAACAATGAGCAGGATTTGATTGAGATGGAACAGATTTTAGACGACAAGGCTAAATGGGAAGCAAGTAATGAGGTGACAAATCTGGAGACATGACTGAGAGAATTAATATAATAGCCTCTGTGGAGGATAAGGCGAGTGCCTCCCTAAATAAGATAAATGGCAGAGTAGGTGCTCTGGGTGACAGAGCCAGAACTGCTGGGAAGAGAATAGCTAAGATGGGGGCAATCATGGGGGTTGCTCTAGCTGGAGTGGGAGTTGCTTCCTTGAAAATGGCTATGGATGCAGTTGAAAGTGAGAACCTGTTTGAAGTGGCTATGGGAGGGATGGCAGACTCTGCTCGTGAATGGAGCGAGGACCTCAGAGACCAGCTAGGCCTTAACAGTTATGAGCTTCGGAAGAATGTTTCTGTTTTCAATCAGATGTTCACTTCCATGGGACTAGGTGCTGATGAGGCTTTTGAAATGAGCACTGGGCTGACAGAATTGGCTAATGATATGGCGAGCTTCTTCAACCTCAAGCCAGAGGATGCTTTTGCCAAACTACAGGCAGGGATAACAGGGGAGGCTGAACCATTGAAACGCCTAGGGATCTTGATTGATGAACACACCATCAAGAACGTGGCTTTAAAGAATGGGATAATCTCCCAGGGGGAAGCCATGACGCAACAGCAGAAGGTGCAGGCTCGTTATATGGCTATCCTTGAGCAGACGAGTAACGCACAGGGCGACCTTGCCAGAACTATGGACAGCCCAACGAATAGGCTGAGGGTTATGAAGGCTAGGATGACAGAGACAGCAATAGAAATAGGCGTGGTGTTGTTACCTGCTTTTGAGAGAATACTTGATGTGGTGCTCCCAGTATTGACAACAGTCGCTCAAGCCTTGCCAGGCTGGGTGCAGAAGTTCATGGACACCTTTAAGAAGATAGAATTTGGGGTGAGAGTATTCGGTATAAATTTCCGTAATAGTTGGAAGATGATTATGTTTAACATAAAGAGCACAGTGGTTAATGCGTTGAATGGTCTGATAGGATTTTTTGAAAGCACATTCAATCGCATAATCAGAACTGTTAATCTGCTCCTCTCTGCTATGGCTAAACTCCCAGGGGGTAAGAGATTCGGTCCTATGGGGGAATTAAGTTTTGGCAGGCTAGCAGGACCTGTTGCCCCTGACCTCGAAATTGTGCCGAGCTTAGTAGAGTTTGAGAAGAGCCTAAAAACAGCGTCAAACACTGTGAAGGCTACAACCCCAGGCATGGGGGTTCTGCCCACATTACCAGGAGTCCCTGGGGTGAGTGTCGTGCCAACAACACCAGACTTGGCTCAGGACATAGGACTTGCTGTGGCTGATAGGATTGCAGATACAGGAGCAGTCCAGCCTATCATTGTGAACAATCCAGTGTTCGAGACATCCATAGAGGTCCAGCGTATAGATGAAACTAACATTAACCAGATAGCTGAGAGAATAAACAAGATGAATCTTGATAAACTAGCATCTAGGACAGGGATTCATATAGGAGGGTTCTGAAAGAAAAATGGCATATACAAAAACCACATGGGTAAATGGCTCAGCCCCACCAATCAATGCAAGTAACCTTCAGAACATAGAGGATGCAGTAGACAACCTGGATGATATTCTAAGTGGCTCAGCATCACTGATGGGGAGCCTGAGTTTCGCAGGTGCTTATAAGCTGGTTGGACTCGCTGAGGGCTCAGCAAGTGGAGAGAGCGTTAGGTATGAGCAGGTATTATTGAAGAACACAGCATTTGATTCTGACATAAACCTCGGTGGAAACGACCTGGTCAATATAGGAATCTTATCAATGGCAGGGAGTGGAACGATAAAAGGAGGCTTATCCACAAACAGCGACATCAACCTCGGAGGCAACGACCTAGTCAATATTGGCACTTTGTCAATGGCAGGGAGTGGAATAGCCCTGGGAAATATCAGCATGAGTGGCAAGCTGACCAGCCTATCTGCTGGCTCAGCGAATGGCGACAGCGTGAGATACGAGCAATTAATTCAGCAAATCGCAGGAGGTGCTCATGGTGACTTATACTTCAGGGGTTCATCAACAGATGAGAGGCTTGCAATAGGAGGCTCTAGTGGAATGGTCTTAACATCTCATGGAGCAAGTAAAGACCCAATCTGGCAGGCAGTTGCAGGTGGTGGTGGTGGAATAAATACTTATATGGGAACCATTGCGAGGGGCTTCTCGGCTGGCACTCAAGCAATAACTGGGGTGGGCTTCACACCGACTTTGGTTCTGTTTATGACTGATAGGGGAGGAAGTGGATGGGATGATGGAACAACTCACATGGCAGTCATGGAAGATAATGGTGGTGCTTGGAGAAGAATGAATACACACAGCATGAAGTGGTGGACAAGCTATCCAGGCACCTCTTTTCAAGGACTAATCAGTTCTATGGATGCAGATGGATTCACTATCACCTGGTCGGTAACTGGCAGTCCAGGTGGTTCATGGGAGGTTTATTATCTAGCTATAGAATAATGGAGTGATTAAAATGATGGTATGTTTAGAAAAGGCAACAGGTAAATTCATTGAAATGCAGAGCAATTCTACTCCTGGAACTTTAATTAAGAATGCTCTAAGCATGGGATATAATGAAAATGAAGTTATAGAAAAGGAAGTCACAGAAACGGAATATCATAAATTAAGAAATGCTACATTTAAACCAATAGTTGAGAAGAATCTGGAAGAACAAATTCGAGTTGAAGTTCTTAAAATGAAAAAAGAAAGGTTGATATAATGGAGGAGTAGGTGTGCCATATCCTGCTGACAACTTATTTCCCTCAGATTCTCTTTACCCAGGAGGTAGCAATTATGTTAGGGTTCTGTATGATAATGGGGTTTATGATAGTGATATTCATGGAGACCTTAAACCACCTGTGAAGGTCAGTATGAGTGGGCAGTTTGAAGCAGGGGCTTTCGAGTTCTCTGTGGACAATAGTAGCTTCGGGTATAATACGAGTTTCACCGTCTTTAAGGATGTTGAGGTATGGATAGATGATGAGGGAGGACCTGGAAACCAACTGATAACAGGGTTGCTGATGGGGAGGAAAAGAACGCATGACAGCCCAGGAGTGGGCGAGATAAAAATATCAGGACTTGATTATCGTTACCCATTAATGCGAATACACGCAAACGAGACTTATGCTAACAACTCAGCTCCATGTGGTGCCACAGGATGCGAGACGAGTGAACTTGTGAAGGACCTTATCAGCACTTATGGACAGAGCCTCATAGGAATAGCTAGTCATGTGAACAGTAGTTCCAAGTATTATGCTTCAGGAGCAGGTGAAGAATATCCTGTTGTTGATGTTCCTGTCTGGGATCTTATCACCAAGTTTGCTAGGGAGAGTGGGATGATAGCCTATGTGGACACAGATAAGGAACTGCATTTTGAGCCCATTGGCATAAGGAGCACAGGCAAGGTCTTGAGTGACGACCCAGGGGCTGGTGAATATGCAATCAAGAGCATTGATGCCATTGAGCTTGATGCCAAGAGGCTTCATAATAGGGTTATCGGGAGAGGTAGCAACATCATAAGGCAGAGCGATAATCTCAGCAAACAATCTGACTGGGGACTGATAGTGGAGGACCTCTATAAGGATAATAATATCGCTGATGGAGGAGTCCTTAAAGAGGTGGTGTCAGCAAGAGTTAATCTCATAAGCCTTCTGGAGCAAGAGGCATACACGCTCAGCACTGATAGTTTTGTCTATGCCTCGCCAGGGGAGACAATCGCTGTGACAGATTCTGATTATGGATTAAGTGCCGAGGAACTAGCTGTTCAGAGGGTGACCTGGACATATCAAGAAGATGGAGTCATCAACACAGAATTTGTCCTGGCTCAGTACCCTTGGGAATATGCAGAGTGGTTCCACCGTATAAGCTCGGAGATCACAATATTAAAGGGGCAGGATAGTGCCACAGGTACAACGCAACTGGGTAAGCTATTCGGGGAGCTTGTGGACCTGTCAGAATCTCAGAGAATCGTTGTTGGAACAATTAGTGAGGCTTTCATAGCAGGGGACAAGGTTCATGGTTCAGCAGGTCTGGCAGAGACAGGTATCAGCTTCTCATCAATCAGCACAAAGGTGGATACGACATGAGCATTGAAAATAGTTTTAAGCCCAAGGAGAAGATAATAGTTAAAGCAGGTCCCATCATCAGAGTATATGATGGAGAGATTAAAGAGGAGAACCTGGTGAGAGAGATAGATAGTAGGGAAAAGAATTTAATAACTAATAATGGGTTAAAGGGTATGATGGATGTTCTGGCTGAGGTGACAAGTGGGAATATAATAGGAGGTCCTAGCTATATCTGGGTTGGATCTGGAGCTACAACTGCGACTAACGCAGACACTGACCTTGCAACCTATGCGAGTGAGAAACAACTCACTGACTATGTGAGGGCAGGGGGTAATTACACAGGAACCTGGAGTGTCACATTTGGAACGAGTGAGAGCAACCACGAGTGGGAGGAGATAGCATTGGCTAATGGAGCTCATGGCTCAGGTACCATGTGGACAAGATATGTTTTCACTGCCCAGAAGTTCACCAAGACAAGTAGTCAGCAGGCAGTGGTTGAATATGAATTAACAATAGGCAGGGGATGATTTTGAAAGATGACAAATAATTATCATTTAGACCAGAGGAGTGGAAGTGCTCCATCCTATGTGGTGCACGCCACACAGATTGAGAACGAGCAGAGAGCCCAACGAGGCTGGGGGATATTACCAGGGGTTACAACAGAGACAGCGTCAGCCCAGAGGGGAGCAGGAGCAAATATGAGTGTGGACATAGGTGAAGGTGCTCTCAGGGTTAATAGCGACCTCACAGTCTTGGTCAGTCCCCCTAGTAACGTGAGCGTGAGTTCTGCCCATGCGTCAAAAGCAAGGCTAGACGCCCTGGTATTCGGGGGAGGCAGTTTCGCAGTTAGGTCGGGGAACATGGAGAGCAGTGCAGGAGCAGGGGACTATTACCCTCCTGACCTCAATGCTAGTGAGATTCTTCATAGTTTTGTGCTGGTGCAGGGAGGTGCATCATCCATTAGTAATAGCGACATAACTGATAAGAGAATCTTCATCCAGACAGATTTTATGATGCCTGGTCTCACAGGAGACGGGAGTGACGGAGCAATCACAGACAGCAGTAATGGTAATCGAAGTGGAGCACTCAACTGCACCACATACACCCAGAACGCTGGAGTAGCCACCACAGTCAATGATAAGAGCCTGTT
>NZER01000255.1 GCA_002690445.1 Candidatus Pacearchaeota archaeon | reverse complement strand
GGAGTATGGCATCGAGATGCTGAAGGATGGCAGGGTGACCGTGGGTGAGTGGGCACGCTTCGGCTCGAAGCTCGGCATCCTGAAAGGCCCGAAGTAGGATGCTCCAGACCTACGCCGAGATGATGAAGCAGGCAGAGAAGAACAGGGCATGGCGCAAGGCCAACCCGGATCCTAATCGATGCAGGGTCTGCTGGCAGAATAGCTATCGAGCAGTAGGGGCCTGGTGCAAGATGCTAGGCCCAACCGGGAAAAGGATCGGCAGGGTGTGGATGGCACACGAGGTTTGCAACTACTGCCACCCACCATCAGGCAAACAGATCATCAACGTCTCATTCTTCGATGAAGCGACCGATGCCGTCGATGAAGAGGCCAGAATAAGAATCCTAGAGGCCGGTCTGGATGCCCCAGTGGTACTGAGGGTCACCTTGACCCCTCAGACCGGCCTGTACGATCAGGAGTGAGGTGGTATAAGAGAAACCCCCTCGGTGCCTAAGCACCAAGGGGGAGGGGTGACGACCCAATGAGCGATTGGATCGCTCTTACTGTACCACTACGGGTGGAGCCATATCAATGCTCACCGTTGCACGTCGTAGATTTTACGGATGATGGGAGCGTCCGATGGCCCCTTCAGATACTCCCGTATCCAGATCAGCCGATGCCCCTTCATCGAGGGGAACCACTGAGCGCGGATATGCCCTCGCACCCACCATTGGTGGCGGAACTCGCTTCCAGTGCCGCCAGCACCGCCATTCGGCGTACTCGCCTCCCTCAATTTGACCACATGGATCGGCGGTTCAGTATCTGCCGCCGTTGCCTTCTTTAGCGCTCGCCGTATCGGACGCGGGAGCCGCTCTCTTTCGGTTGAGACGAACGGCGAGTTCAAGAACGACAGCTTGGCGAGGAGCGGGCTTAAGGAGTTCTGTTCCATTTCGTTGTAGTCATCGGGCCACGTAGTACCTATCCGCAGTGCGGCTGTCGGGAGCAGATGTACAGCCTGTTGGCCTTCCTTACGGCTACTCCCCAATATACCCGCCTGGATATAATCTGGTGGCATATACCAGACAAGCATCCCGTCTCCTTCCATTTCAAAGCGCTCTCCAGTGTCCTGGTTCGTCATATACGCATCACGGCACCCCTCCCATGACCAGTACATTCGCGTATAGGGCAACAAGTTCTCCGGTATCGTATGTCGTGGGACTGGCAAGCTCTCCGCCTTCTGCAATATCTCACTCCTCCAGAGATATGGCACCGCCTGCATCATTATGAGGAACGTCTGCCACCTGGTCATTTCTCCCTCCGCAGGTTGTGCAAGCCCCAAGGTATATCCAATCGTCGGCTCCCCTAAGAACATCATGTACATCAGCCGCTCTCCCTCCGCCTGCCATGCCGTCTTTATCGCCGGAGCAAAGACGCCGTCCTCATCCTGATAGACTCCAACGCGCCGTTTTTGGAGGAATCGCCTCAATAACGGATCAGCCTTCAACTTCTTCAGATCAATCTCCTCAAACGCCTTCTTGTAAACAGCCGCCATTGTTTCATCATCGGAGATCCCATAGTGAGCCTTGAGTAGTCGCTCTATCTCATCCCTTCTCAGGTACGTGTTATCAATCACTTGCTTCGTTACCATCAGTTCTCCTCCACTTCGATGATCGTGTCGTCCTTCTCTCCTCGCTCGTACCGTAGCGAGTAGGTGACGCAGTCGGCGCTGTCGTCGGCGATGACCTCGGCGAACACGAGCCCGTCGATGTAGGGCTTCATGCTGGCAAACAGATTGTCGATATCCCTACGGCGCCGGTCCTTGGCTACCCAGGTGATGGTGATGTGGGCCTGGGGCAGGATGGTGCGAGGTCTGCCCTGCTCTAGCACGCGCAGGTATGTTTCTTCTTTGGCGAGCAGCTTGGCCTGATACAGGGCCATGTGATGCAGCCTCTTGTTGGGCGAGAGGTCACGGTCGGGTAGGTGGCCGAGGTGGATGATCATTGCTCATCATCCCAGCGTGCTTCGCAAGACCAGCACAGGGGCAACTGTGCATTCGAGGGGAACATGCGACGTGGAATCCCCCATGCGGTGTAGTTGCCCGACTCTGCTGCGATCGGGATCAGTGAGTCTATGTATTCCGCAGCCTTGGGATACCAGTACCTGATTTCTTTCAGTTCGCCTGGGTGAGCGAATGCACCGCACAAGCACTCGCCACTCATGTGCAGGAAGTCCACCACCTCGTTGCGAGGGAGCTTATGAGCCTTCATGTACTGGTTCTTTTCGAGATCACCCCATTCAGCAATCGGAGCGACCCACACCTTCGCGCCGTTACGGAAGTTGGGATTCACATTCCCCATACGACGGGTACTCTCAGAGAGCCGCACCCCCGTTATCAACATAACGCGATCACGAGGCTTCTCTTTCGACTCTCTCACGAGCTTTCCGAGGGCGCGCTCCTTCAGCCAGCGATACGGCACATGGTGAAACCCAGGCCCAGGGAATCCGAATTGTCGGATGATGTCCACGTACGTTCGTTTTGGTGGATGGAGTTCGATCAACGGCCATTCATAATGAGCGCACGTCGCCCGGACGAACTCGCGCGTCTCCTCAATCCCAATCCCGGTATTCACATGCACGACAGCATCGGCGATACCGTTCTCCATGGCTAGGTAGGTTGAGCAAATGCTGTCGTGCCCACCGCTGAACAACGCAAATGTTTTCACCGGATGGTACTCACCTATCCGATCTTGCAAGAATTGAACTGAGTCAGTCTCTATCTTCATTCGGATCATCACACGATCACCGAGGTTACATGATGAGCCTGTGGTAGGTGGCCGAGGTGGATGATCATCAATGCTCGGCCATGGTGACGTGGTGGGCCTGCGGATGTAGCGTGCTGCCGCATTCGCATTCCATCTCGTACACCACGATCGTGCCTGCACCGCGCACCTTCGGGTACGACTCGATGGAGACGATCTCCCCGCTATGGTTACTGTGTAGGTAATAGTGCGTGTTCGCTTCAGCATCGAACCGAACCCTCTCGCCTACCTCGAACTTCTTATAAGCCATGATTATTCCTCCATTCTTTGTGATATCCCTGCCGCCGCACAGTAAGAGCACCGCACGATAGCGTTATCAGGGCACCGGTCATCCCCGGTGATGCATTCATCGAGGGGCCATACAGCCTCGTACACGCGCTCCAGCTTGTCCCACCACTCCATGTCTTGGAAGAACTGTTCCTGGTCGCGTATGAGCTTCTGCTGCGATAGCCGTAGGATCCCTTGGATCGTCTCCTTGCTAGTCAGGAACTCCATAAGCTCGGCCTTGTTGGCCTTCAGTATCTCCATGACCAGTGCCACGTCGTCCTTGTTGGCCTGCTCGTGGCCTTCGGTCTTCCGCAGGTCGATCTTGTCGCCCTCCAGCACTGGTCTGATGTGGTGCTTCAGTGCTGTCTCGATGGAGATGACTGCCTTCAGATGGTCGCCCATGTTTCCACCTCCTCTCTCGTCCGCACCGCATAGCGTCCGTCGTCCAGCCTGACGAACCGACCCCTGGTCGTCCACGCGGAGAGTTCCTTGCGTATGTGATTGGGCTCTCTGTCCAATTCCTCGGCGATGTCCTTCGGGAGCATCGCCCCCCCGAGCAGGACGTTCTGGATCCTGTCCACGATGCGGAGATCTTTCTCCAGCCCCGTGTCCTTCACGTCCTTACGGGTCAACATTGCGCTGTCTTCGCTGAACCGTAGTGTCCAGCCCATCGGCTTGATCAGCTTCGAGTTGTTGGCCTTGCGGTGGAACAGTGCGAACTCCAACGAGTCCTCGCCCTCGGCCTGGTTCTTCTTCATCTCGAATATCTGACGGCCAGAGTTGTACTTGTACACGCTGCCGAACAGGTGCCCTTCCTTGTTCGTGTGGTCGATACACAATGACGTGCATCGCAATGAGCGCAGGCTCTGGAACATACGCAAGACGATCTCTGCGCTCTCTGGCTCGCCCATGCAAGCCGAGCCAAGGCTATCGAGCACGAGCAGGTTCACGTCCTTATCCATGATGAGATGTCTGATGGCCTCCACGTCGTTGTACAGGCCAGCGTTCATCTCCCGATACCAGATGTGGGATGCCACCTCCAGGCCCAAGCCCTTACGGAGCATCGCCACCCGCACCCCTAGCTCTTCCTGTGTCGTCTCCCAGTCGAGGTACAGGACACGGGCGGGCTCCACCCGTAGGCCACTCGCGTTCATGCCCGCATCGGCGAGCACGCTGATGTATTGCGCGAACCACGACTTACCCGAAGACCCCTGCCCATAGATCAGACTAGGGTGACCTAGCTGAAGGATGGGTTCGATCATCCACCTGCTGGCTGCCTGCACGTCCATGTCACCGGTTATCTCGATGGCAGGCGAGCCGCTGCGGTAGTGCTGGAGCACCGCCGTGCATAGCTGCTCGATGACGGTGTCCCAATCCACCTCCGCCTCCCTCTCCTCCAGTGATTTCACCATGCTCTTCTTGCTTGAAGGTGAGGTGAGTATCAGCCGCCCGCCTCGCAGGTGGCCTGGTGAGTTGGGGCGGGATGACGTGGCGTTGATCTCGGCCTTGACCTGATGGTCGGTATCGGCCTTGATCCTATCGACCATGACCTGAATGTGGAGTTCAGGCCAGGTCAGCTTGTAGATCCCATCGCCACCGTCGAGCTTGAACTCAGTGAGGCTCAATGTTCATCCCCCCTCGTTTCGGTGGTTGCTCTTTCACGGGGGCTTGCACGTATCGCACCGGAGGTGATGTTGGGCGCCGTGCTGGTGTTGGTTGCGTGCTATCGAGAGATGCCGCTAGCAGGTCTAGCTCCACCTCCTTCAGGTCATTGGCCCGTTTCGATTCCTTGGCGATGCGGGTTTGTGTTAGGTCTGCCCAACACGCAGGACACCAGACGGCTGCATGAGGGAAGTCGAACAGGCACTCACTCATCGCTTCGCCGGTGGCAGGGCGAGGTGCTTGAAGTCGGCGGCCATCGTCTTCATCTTCCTCGACTGTAAGAACAGAGCCATGCCCGCCTCAAGATCCACCTCCACGACATCCACCCCCGAGCCATCGCGCATCACGTAGGCGATGTTCGCGGACACGGGAGCGTAGGTGCTTCCCATCTCACGCAGCGCCATGGCGTAGCTCGCCACCTGGGCATGGTCTTTCAGGCTCCCGCCGTAAAGCCCATAGCTGTCGGGGTCTTTGGTCTTCCAGTCCCACACCGTCTGGCCGCTACTGATAGCGTCCAGTGTCCCCCCGTACAGGAGGGTCGGGTGGTAGAGGAACACCTCGGTAGCGAGCCAGTCCCAATGCGTGCCAATGACCCGCAACCATGAGGTGAACGCCGGGTTCTCCTCGTTGACCTTGCCACCCTTGATGTATCCCTCGATGTCGGCGTGTAGGGCGTTGCCCTGTGCGATGGCCTCGTCCGTTGCAAACTTGGGAGCATCGAGGTCACCACCCGCCAGTCGGATGCGCTTGGTAGCCCAGCCGACACCCACTCCGAAACCGTCGGCCTCGACGTGGCTGATAAGGCTCGTCGCCGACGGCATGGGGCTGCCACCATCGACGGTGTAGGTATGCCCACGTCCGTCCTTCCGAGCGATGGTGATGGTTTCACCGTTCTGTAATTCATGGAACTGTTCAGTCGTAGTAGCCATGTGTATCTCCTTTTCAAATAACCGTTACTCTGCCCCTCCCCCTAAAGGGGGAGAGGGAGCAATAGTGACGCCTCTAGTTATTCCGCCAGCCGCATCACGTAGACCACCCGGTCAACGCACTTGCTCTTGATGTTGAACCCAGCCCGCTTGGCTGCCGTGACGGCACTGGAGTACCCGTGGCAAATTCGGCTGTGCTTCCATCGACACGGGAACCTGATGGCCTCACCGGGCAGTAGTGCCCGGATGGCGACCGTCTCCTCGCTCAGGGGACGGCCCATGCTGAACCCCTCCGGTATCTCAGACGAATCGATCTTCGTGACGGCCATGATTAGTCCTTCCTTTTCCGTTTCCGTGTTCCACTGGAACCCGCAAGTCGGGCACCAGTAGGTGAACTCGTCGTGGGGGTTGCGTCGGTACGCTTCGTCGTGCGTGCAAGTCTCATCTATCATCTAGACCGTTCCCAGAACGGCATCGCCAGGGCTGGAGTTATCGTCCTTGACAGGGGCCTCGACTTCCTCGTCGAACAGAACGTCAACCGGTGCTGGCGTGTTCTGGATGCGGGCGATGATGTGGTCGAACCAGGCATCCCAGTCGGCGACGAAGAAATGCTGGCCGTTATTTGTGGCTGCACATCCGATGTCCGTTGCACCCTTCGCCGCCACCTGTCGCTCGATGCTGTCGCGTGTCGGGTCTAGGCGTGTCGGGGTTGGCGGTGCCCCCTTGGGGGTTGGGGCAGCGGGCGCAGGCGTAGCGGGCGCATCATCGAGGAACCTGATGCCCTTCGCACTCTTGAACCGTGACCGGCCCTGGTACTCGCCGTCG
>NZER01000254.1 GCA_002690445.1 Candidatus Pacearchaeota archaeon | reverse complement strand
GAGATGCTATGTGTGGACCAGTAGCAGCAATGGCAATCGTCACAGCAGTGACTGCGGTAGGCTCAGCAGCCCATGCAAAGCATGAAGGTGGTAAGAAGGAGCGTAGAGCAGAACGTCAAGCAGAGGAGCAGAAGAAAGCTCAAGAGCTGAAAGACTTCAATCTACGTGCAGCAGCCCGTGAGGCAGACACAGCGCAATCCTTAGAGGGTATCGCTGATAGCCAACGAGCGAAGAAGCTGAAAGGTAAGAAGGCTCTTAGAGCTGCCCCTGCAACAGGACTTACTGCAGCAGGTTCAGGTCTTGGTGGCATTGGCCCAGCAACACCTACCTCACCTACAGCTCCTAAGAAACCTCAGTCAGCCTCATTAGGTGGTATCGGATGAGTCGGGGCAAGATAGCTTCAGAACCTGCAGATGATACCACACAAGGTAAGATTGCAGGTGACTACGAGAATCTGAAGACAGGTCGTATCACCTTTGTAGATATGGCAGTCAAGTCAGCTCGGTTCACCATACCTAGATTGTTTCTGAATGTGGATGCTGAAGATGATCAAGAGATGCATGAAGAAGTCTATACCCCTGATTCCTCTATAGGTGCCTCAGGCCTCAATAGCCTCTCCTCAACGCTCTTACTTGCAGTGTTCCCCTCAGGGACTCCATTCTTCCGTCAAGACCTTACAGCAGCCTCTATGCAGAAGCTCATTAAGGAACGTGGAGAAGAAGATTCTAAATCATTTAAAACTGAGATAGATCAATCACTCAGGAAAGTAGAGAACCAAGCTTTAGAAATTCTAGAGGGTGGTACAGCACGAGCAGATCTACATGAAATATTACGTCAATTTCTCATTGGTCAAGTCTTAATCTATCAGAACCCTAAGACTAACCAGCTGAGAGCCTTCAAGCTGAATCAGCATGTGAATGTCAGAGATGGCTCTGGTAACGTCCTTAGGTACATCACACAGGAGTTTGTGGACCCTAAGAATCTCTCAGAGAAGCATCAGAAGGAAGCTCACATCCCTGAAGAGATGCTCCGAATGGGTAAGACGGATGTGCAGAAGCTTGGCTTGTATACCAACGTAGAGAAGATCAGTGCTAATAAATGGGAAGTAGTTCAGGAACTGAATGGACATAGGTTGATTTCAACGCGTCAAACGTACACAACTGAAGATCTCCCTTATTATGATATTGCATTCAATCGTGTTACAGGTGCCTCTTATGGCTCAGGCTTTGTAGAAGGACTTCTAGGTGACTTAGGGTCAGCTAATGGTCTCCGCAGGTCTATCGTAGAAGGATCGCTTATATCAGCTCGTACAGTCTTTGGTGTGAGACCTTCAAGTGTCACATCAGCAGATGAGTTGCTTGAGACTGACAACGGTGGCTTTGTACGTGCAGAACGTGATGATGTATTTGCAATCAAAGTAGAGAAGAATAATGATTTCCAAGTAGCACTTGAAGCTGAATCTCAAGTTAAGGCTGATCTCAACACTGCATTCATGTCACAGATGGCTGCTCGTAGGGATGCTGAACGCTTAACAGCTACAGAGTTCCAGTCTATTGCAGAAGAGATTGATAAAGCCTTAGGTGGTACATTCAGTCGTCTTGCAGTTGAACTCCAGCAACCCTTAGCTCGCTTGACTCTCAAGTATATGGCTAAGAAGGGATTCATCAATAAGGACACAGCTAAGAACTTTAAGACTTCTATCATAACAGGTATTAGTGCTCTTGGTCGTGGTAATGATCGTAATCGTCTACAGACACTCCTGACGGATCTCCAACTTGCTTCTTCAATTGCAGGCTTAGAGACCATCGGTCAAGGAATAGTACCAGATGAATTACTCTTACGTCTTATCAATGGTAATACTATTAATGCTACTGGATTGCTTAAGTCTGAAGAGACGAAACAAGCAGAAGCACAGCAAGTACAACAAGCAGACAGCGCACAGCAAATGACAGACAATGGAGTAGATATACTCAAGACAGCTATGGCGCATCCTGAAGGTGCTATGCAAATGGGTGAACGCTTCCAAGAAGCTATGGCCCAACAACAACCACAACAATAAACCCTAGAGGAGTAGGTAATGTCAGAAGAAAACACAGAAGTAGAAGTGGTAGAACGTCCTGAAGGTCTTCCCGATAAGTTCCAAGATGTAGCAGCTCTCGCAGCTAGCTATGCAGAACTTGAGAAGAAACTTGGAAGTAAACCACCTGCAGAGATACAACCTAAAGAAGAACCTAAAGAAGAAGTCGTTGAAGAGGCAGCTCAATTTAACATCAACGACTACTACAAGGAATATGCTGATAACGGTGAGCTATCTGAAGCGTCTTACGAGACACTCAAAGCTAACGGCTGGGATCAGGCTCAGGTTGATCGTGTGATTCAATTAGAAACTGAAGCAGCAGCTAAAGAGGCGCAAGCCATCTATGACACCATTGAAGGTGGAGCTGATGCTTATACGAATGCAACTGCATGGGCGCAGGACAACCTAGATGAAGCCTATAAAGAAGCATTCAATAACTCGCTGGATAATCCTATCTTGCGGGACAAAATGATCCAAGACCTTATGGGTAAATGGAAAGAGGCTGGTGGTGAGGTGATGCCACAAGGCTCAAACATAGATGACATCCCGTCATCTGCAGGTGCTCAATTAGATACATTTAGTTCTCAACAAGAGATGCTGAATGAGATGAATAGTCCTCAATATAAGAGTGACCCTGAGTATCGTAAGAAGATTGAAGCAAAAGCACTTCGATCTAAATTCTAAGAAATAACTTGAGGCATCTAATGCTTCTCCTTAGGGAGACCTACAACCTCCTCCTCTGGTAGAAAACCTTAGGGGGCAGCGTTAGGTGCCTCAGCTATGTACGCTGGACGCAACGTACAAAAGTAAGCTTATAGTGTGTTACTGTAAGCATTTAACCTTTGCTTAATTTATGTTAAGTAACAAAACTAAGTGACCCTTTCAGTTCTCTTGAGGGAGACCGTAAGGATAATCTCGAAGACTAATACTTAGTAAATAATTAGCAAACATTATCAAAGGATATATAGCAATGACTGCTATTACTAATTTTAGTTCACCAGAACAAGCTAATGGCGCTGGTGACGTGTATGCCAATAACTTGACCATCTTCGGTCAAGAAGTATTGACAGACTACATGGATCGTAACCTCACTTCTAGCTTGATTCGTCAGTCTACTATTGTTGACTCTAAGACGAAACAGTTCCCACGCATTGGTCAGACCACTTCTGATTACCATGATGCAGGTGCTGAAGTATTAGGTGATACGATTCTTGCAAACAAAGTTGACATCAGTGTAGATGATCGCCCAATCCTTGCCCATACCTTTATGGACAAAGCTGAGCACATCCTGAGTCACTACGATGAGCGTGCTCCATATGCAGCTGAATTGTCTCGTTCTATCTCTGATTTCATTGATGAGCGTAACATCCAAGTATTAGCTAACGCTTCTACTACTGCTGCTCCTGTAACAGGTGGCCCAACTGGTGGCTCTGTCACTGTAGCTAACGCTGATACTGACGCTTCAGTTCTCGTAGCTGAACTCTTCACTGCTCGTGCAGCTTTTGCAGCCAATAGCGTGCCTCTTGGTGGCTTATACTGTGTGGTTAATCCAACTGTATTCCATCTCTTGGCTCAAGAGAATGATGTTATCCATCAAGACCTGAATGAAGGCTTGAATGGTGGTATCAATAAAGTCCGTGAAGTAATCATGGTTGCTGGCATCAAAGTATTGATGACTAACCACATGCCTGATGGTGTTGTGGCAGCTAACTCTTATGATGGTAACACCTACGATGGTGACTTCACTAACTTGACAGCTGTTATCTGGGATCGCAACGCTGCTGTTCAGCTTGTAGCTCAGCCTTTAACGACTGAAACTGATGGTTACCGTGTACGTGTACAAGGTACAGTCATCGCAGCTAAGACCTTCCAAGGTACTGGCGTATTGCGTGGTGAGTGTGCTTACAGCATCTACCATACCTAAAGATTTACCCCTGCTGCTTAACGGCAGTAGGGGCCTTTAACTAAGGCAACTTAGACCCTATAGAAAGGACATCATGTTGAAGAAAGTATTGTTAGCTCTTGGTGTATTGGTGTTCCTCTCAGGCTGCACTATATGGCAGTCACGTTCAGACACAATCCAAGAGTCAGAAAGAAAGACCGTAACGAAAACTACAGAGGTCCAAGAGGTCCTCACAGAGACAGGCATTCAGTTACTCACTAAAGAGGTCTACACAGAAGAGATCTCAGAAGAAGTAGCCACAGCTGAGCAGAAGCGTTCTCACAGCTCTCCAATGGTGGAGAATAGTTTGAAGAAAGCAGGAAGTTTCCTTGGCATACCTCCAGACATTATAGCAATGATTATAGCAGCAGCTGGTGGTGTAGGAGCTATTAAAGGCTACGACAAAGTTAGAGATGCTGAACCCCGTAAACCCAAGATTGAGGCCCAAGTATGATACAAGCACGAATAACAGAGCTACAGGCTCTCAACAGAATCTTAGCTCAAGCAGGTGAACAGCCTGTGAATGGCTTAACGAACATACCTAGGAACGCTTCAAGAGCACTAGATACACTCAGAGAAGTAACTGAAGTCATGCAATCAGACTCAGACTTCTGGAAGGTCAATACAGAGATTGAGAAAGAGTTGCATCCAGATGCTGTTACAGGTAAGATCCAAGTAGCTCAGAATGTCGTATCTGTAAGTACACGTTTCGCTACTCATGAAGTGACCCTTAGAGGTGACTTCTTGTATGACATCCGTAATGCTACAGACATCTTCACAGAGCCTGTTGAGGTTAAGCTGAAGTTTATGCTGGAGTGGGATGAACTCCCTGTACAACACAGGACATACTTCCAGCGAGTAGCTGCACGTTTATATCAGCAACGCTGGATAGCCAACGAGAAGAAACATCAATTTGACTTAGCAGAAGAAGCTCAAGCACGTAGCTTAGCTATGGCTGTTAATGTAACAGAAACCAAGAAATCAATGCTACACAACCCGACGTTAGCATTTTACAACAATAGAATTTATTAAGGAGACAGCATGGGTGTATTACCAGCAGAACCATTATTAGGTGGTGTATCCAGACAGCCTGATCCTGTAAGACTCCCCAGTCAAGTAGAGGAGTCTATAAACATGCTACCAGATGTAGCTATAGGTCTCACTAAGCGTGCATCTCAAGACATCATTAAGGAGATAGCTGAAGCAGACTCAGAGATAACTGAAGACAGCTTTACGCAGTTCTTTGAGGACTCTGAAGGTAATAAATACTTCATGCGTATTGAAGATACTACAGGTGGTAAGAAGTCGGTTCGTATATGGGATTTAGACAGAGATGATGAAACAGATGTTAACACACCTGTGGGTGGTCCTGCAACAGAAGGGTACTTCGGTCTTCCTTCAGGGGTGAAACCTAAGGATGCCTTTAGAACAGCGACAAGTGCTGATACTACCTTCATCACTAATAACACTGTAGAGACTGCAGAAGGTCTCATCTTCCCAGTGACAACAGTAGATACTACAGCTGGGTTCTTTGTTAAAATAGAACAAGCTAATAGTGATTACACAGCTACAATCAATTGGTCAAGTTCTACACATCCTGCAGGCAATTCAGAAACAGTTACATATACAAGTCCAGCAGCGTCTTCTAACAATAGAGGCCCTAATAAGATAGCGAGAGAGTTAAGGACTTTATTTGTAGCTACAACCATAGCCGCAGACTCTGCTTTAACCTTGACGGTAGATGAGGGAGTCTTAATAGTAAGACTACAAGACTCTTCTAGTTCTTACTACTTAGAGACTAAGGTTGAAGAAGATCCTGTAGGTAATGAGAAAGGTTTCACAGCAATTAATAGGGAAGTTTCTGAGCTCACAGACTTACCAACAGTCTGGAGACATGGTGACTACCCTATAAAAATAACAGGTACGTCAGAGACTGATTTTGTCCAATACTATGTAGGATTTACAGCTACAGACCCCAGTGCTACAGATACAACTGTAGCTAGAGGAACATGGGCAGAGACACTTTACTATACAAATAATGTACCCCCTCCAACACAAACATCAAGCTCTTTACCAGCACGTCTTATAATCGATAAGTCAGACTGGACAGCAGCTCGTGGTTATGCCTTCTTGTTAGAACACGAAGATGCTGACGGCGATTTATACAATGGACGTACTGTTGGTGATACAGACATAGCTCCAGATCCTTCTTATTTTGGCAACACTATTAATGATGTATTCTTCTATAAGAATCGTTTAGGGTTCCTATCAGATGAGAATGTGATATTATCAGAGTTAGGTGAGCCATATAATTTCTGGACTACAACAGTTCTAGATGTATTAGAGACAGACCCTATAGACATCTCTGCAGACAGTGCTCAAGTCAACGTCTTAAAACGTGCAGTATCTTATGACAACAACCTCATAGTTTTCTCCAAAGATGCACAGTTTCAAATGGCTGGTGTGCCTTCACCAACGGCCTCAGCTTTATCACATTTAGCTAGCTACGAGTCAGACACAGATGTCAAACCTGTGACCTCTGCAAGAGCAATCCTATTTGCCTCTCCAGATACTGATGATAGCTCAAGGGTGATGGAGTTCCAAGCTATAGACACTAATATATTCACAGCTGACGATGTAACCTTACACATACCTAAGTATATCGAAGGTAGGTTAGCTGGGATGGTAGCTCATACAGCCTCCAGAACGACTCTCTGTTGGACTGGTAGAACAGACGCAGGTGAGCTATACATCAACAATACATTACACCAAGGAGCAGAGAAGGTCCAGAATGCTTGGCATAAGTGGTCCCTCAACTCCTCTGCAATAGACCTTAACCATATCATGGGTGCTCACTTCTTTGATGATGAGATCTATGTGACCTTAAGGAACACTTCAGATGACTCCATAGTGATCACTAAGATAGACAACAGCCCAGCTCTATATGAACCTATGCTGGACTATAGGTATCGCTTAGACTTCAGACGTGAGGATACAGACTTAACGATTACACCTTCAGGGAGTAACTACGAGTTTGACTATCCATACTGCTCTGATAGTAACTTCCCTAAGGTTGTACGTCATGATCCTGTTACAGGTGAAACTGAAGAGATTGATGTCATATCTGTGGTAGGTACTACAGTGACAACTGCAGAGGCTTCAAACTTCTCTGTAGGTATGGTCCCTGAGTACTCATGGAAGCCTTCTAGACCTGTCTTAAAGGATCAGAATGGTAAGCCATTATTACACGTCATAAATAACCTAGAGTTGCAATCTGCATGGGTCTATCATTCAAATACCCACAGGTATGAAGCAGTTCTCTCCAGTGTTGGCAGAGATACAACTTCAGATCCTATGATAGCAACTGAAGGTGCTACGTCACAATACAATGTTGTGGCTATAGAAACAGACGCCTACGAAACTAAAGTAGGTGCAGTATACCGTGACCTCGATCTAGAGTTCACTTCACATAACATATACCCAGCAACATTCGTAAATTTAGAATGGCATGTTGAGGCAGGATCATATAAAGGATAAGCATGTACGAATCACGAGGAGCTACACTTAAGGACGTTGAATACATAGGAGACAACCTTAGGAAGGCTGATCGTGATGAGTTAAGTTTAGACCAAAAGGATTACAAGAAGGTCCTCCTAGAAGGTTTCAGGACATCAGCGCACATTGATGTATTAGTGTACAATGATATTCCCTACTTTCTAGGAGGTGTGGTCCCTCATGACAATGGTGAGGGCATAGCGTGGGCAGTCGGTACAGACCAACTGAGGACCCACAAGAAGCATCTCTTGGAAGCATCTGCTAAGACAATTGATAGTTGGTGCCAAGAGTATGGCTTAATACATAACTTAGTATGGACTGGAAACCCTATGCACATCCGATGGTTGAAGCATATGGGTTTCACTATAGGTGAGACAGTCAAACATAATAATACAACTTATAAATATTTCCACAAAGGAGTCCCTAAATGTGCTCAACAGGTGCGTTAGTCGGTTTTCAAGTGGCCCAAGGTGTTACAAACTATGGAGCTGCTAGAAGCAATGCGAAGGTCCAAGAGATCCAGCAAGCAGCTGCAACAGAGTCGCTGATACAATCAACGTTGCAACAAGAAGCAGCCATTCAGGTTCAGACTCAACAAGCTCAAGAAGAGATAGCTAGAGAGATGTTAGATGCTGATAGAGAGGCTCGTAGAGTACGTGCTTCAAATATCGTGCGTATGTCTGAGGCAGGCCAAGCAGGAGCCTCAGCTCAGCGTGTTATAGATGATATAGCTGTACAAGCTGACCGTAAGCAGGTACGTCTAGATGCTAAGTCAGAGTCAGTCAATCAAGCTGAGTTAGCTCAACTTAAAGGATTGAATGCTCAGCATTATAATCAACTTAATCAAATCAATCAACCAATCAATAAGCCTAGTGCTCTAGGAGCTGCTATAGGTATCGGTGCTAATGTAGCTCAGACGATAATGACTACTAAGGCTATACAGTCTAGCATCTCAGGACCTAAGCTTACTGTCGGTCAGTCAGCTACAGCAGCATCTCAAGCTAACGCAGCAGCATCTCAAGCAGCTGGAGCAGCCTCTACCTCAGCAGGTGGTTTTGGTTTCACCCCAATATTCCCGTCTTAAGGAGACAACATGCCCCAACAAAGGCTAGATGAAGGTCAGGACATTAAAGAAGTTCGTGCACCTATAGTTAGCACAGCGTTAACGCAACGTAAGCTCCCTAAGTCCCACTTGGAGGAACTTGCTGAAACACTTAATATAATTGAACCTAATGTTAAAGCTATAGGTGAGCAGAAGATCAAAGAGAAAGCTCAGGCTGATGACATCATGGCTTCTAATATTGCTAAAGACGCTATGGCTAATTCAGACCCTGATAAAGACCTAGTAGAGAACATGAAGATGTGGCGCGATGCTACTCATGAAGACGAGAGATGGTTAGCACTTAATCCTTATGCACAAGCTAAGGCTGAGCGGGATTTAGCAGCCAAAGCAGCCTATAATTTAGAGCCTATGGTTAATGATATAGCCACAAGCATTCGCTCAGCTATTAGTGGCAAGGCTGATTATAAGATCATGGTATCAGAGATCTCTAAGCTCCGTCAAGAGAAGCTAGATGCTCTTAACATTACTGATCCAAGTGTTATTGCAGCATTTAACAACACATTCAATCAAATGGAACAGAATGCTATAGCAGCTTTCAATGCTGAATCAGCACGCCTCAAGAAGAAGACAGCCTTAGAACTCACAGACGAACAGATAGCTAATGCAGGTGAGGCAGCTTATTTCCCTTTAGCTAACTTAAACCCGCTTCAAGCTGGTATCAAGTTTGGCCAAGATGTAACTTTAGCTGTTAGTACAGGACGGCAAGCTGGTCTTATCATGAGGGCCGATACGTTCCCTGTAATGAAACAATCAGTAGCTTCAGCCCTTATGCGTGCTCACAAGCAGTATGGTAATGGTTTAGCCTCTTTAGACACAGCTTTAGAGAACTCTAAGGTTAAGTTTGATGATGGCACTGAGCATAACCTACTGACTATTGAAGGTGGACGCTATGCTGAGAACCTACGAGCTAAGATGCTTGCATGGGATGCTCAACAAGCAGAGTTCCTAGCAAGACAGCAGAAGGCTAATCAGGATGCTACTAAAGCAGCTCTTATAGAGGCTGTATGGGCAGCTAATGAAGTAGGTGACGAAGATGAGCGTATCGCGGCTGAAGAGGCTATAGATCTACGTTTTGGCAATGCTGATGTAAATAACCTTATGGGTCCTACATGGGAACGTGATAGGAAGGTAATAGCTAAGAACACACGAGCAGACCATGAGGCATCTAAGCAAAGTGAGTTTAAAGCAGGTGTTCAGTCAGCAGCTTATAAAGGCAAGTACCTTCCACATATGAATGACCTCTCATCTAATCCAGATGAATGGCTACCAGCAATGCTTGAAGATGAGAACTTAACATCTGCTGAGCGTATGGCAGGACGTGCTGAAGCGAAACTCCGTAGAGATCTACGAGATAAAACTACAGGGCGTGACCATCGTAAGAAATTCAAGATGGATATTCTCGCTCTATACGCACATCAAGATACACGACAAGAGAAGGCTTTTGAGAACTTCAATGAAGCTACAGGTGACTTTACTGAGAATAAGGTATTAACTCCTCGTGAGAAGCAAGGGATCTACAACTTTGAGCAACGTATCAATAAGATGTATGAACAGTTTGCTGCTGAAGATGATGAAGTACGTGCAGGTGAAATCCTCTTAGAGATCGACCAGCAGGTAGATCGCTTCTTTGATGATACCTTTGGCACCTCTGCAAGTATTACCCAACGTAATCAACGTCAAAAAGAGATTGATGCTTCTGTACAAGCTAACCTCACACAAGAGATCCTACGTACAGGAAACTTACCAGACATTGTGGGTCTTCCTTCTCAGGTTCGTAAGGGTGTATTACAATCAGTATTCTCTATTACTAATCTTGAGAAGCAGCATCCTAATATGTCTGATAAAGAACGTCAGATGCTAAGTGATGTAGCTAACAGGGTCATTGATGACGAATCAGTTAATTACCTTCATACAACTCAAAAAGGATTAGAGAAACTACACGCATTATTCAAAGGTGCTGATGATCTCTCTAAGTACTCTCAAGCTAGAGCACAAGCAGCGGCTGAAACTCAAGCCCATATAAAACAAGCGGATATAGACATCTTAGCTCAATCACATACCATAGCTGACTTAGAGATGCTCTCTAGGAATGCTGGTGAGTTGACTAAGGTACATGAGTTCACAACTCCTCGTAGGTTTGCCTCAGAGATTACTACTGTAATAGGTACAGCCTTTGAGCCTTCTATACGAAGAGACAAAGAAGTTCTAGAGAGTGAAACAGAAGTACGTATCATACGTGAAGGCGCTACTGAATACCTCAACTCTATAGCTAATACCCTCACAACTGAGATGCTTACAGCAGACTCTGATAAGTGGGCTGAGACAGCTTCTCAGATAGGCAACTCCACAAGAGCACTTGGAGAGTTTACTAAAGCTATTCACAAAGAACAACCAGTACGTAGAGCTAGAGATAAGTTCAAGACAATTGTAGGTTCTACTATATTGTCAGAACCTCAGGATGTCGATACGACACTCTACAAGGTACTCACTCAAGGAGGACAGCAAGGAGCTAAATGGTTCCACCTGTCTCCTGATGGTAAGACTTGGAGGTTCAGTAAGCTCCCAGCTGATATGGCTGCTGTAAGTAAGTTCTTAATAGACAGTACAGTTAAACCATCACAGAAGTATTTAAAAGCAGCTATACAAGAAGATAAGGAGGCTAAGAAAGCACATGCCAGATCCCAAGAAAGAAGTGCAGGAACAGCCACAGATACAGACGGAAGTACAGGAACAACCCCAGCCGAGACTCCATGAGAAGCTTGGATGGGATCGTCCTCAGTCTGACTTTAATGATCTGTGGTTGAATAGACTGCCACATAAGACAGAGCGACAACAAGCAATCTTAGAAGAGAATGAAGATGCAGTAGTGGCTTTAACACCACAGAAGAGACCTAACGTAAGGCATCTCCCTTTCGTACTCTCTGAGGAGCAATCTGCAGTCTTAGACGCTGCAGAAGCTCAGGAAGAGAAAGGTTACATAGAGGCTGCTGGAGGCTTAGTCACAGCAGCTACTGCAGGTGTTGTGGAAGGCGCAGCCCATATAGGTGTCCTACCACAATACCTCTTCAACCCTCACTGGAGGGAAACAGTAGAACAAGATGAAAATGGAGGCTACTACGTCAGAGCTAATGGTGTAGGAGCTTCGGACATCCGTAAGTTAATCATTGAAGGCGATCCTGAAGGCTGGGGACAAAACCTCGCCATGCTTGGAGGTCAATTAGGTTCTGGATGGGGAGCTTTAAGGTTAGCTGGAGGCATTGTTAATACTGGTAAGGGCATTCTTGGCTACAAGTCAGCAACATCAGCTAATAGCATGACAGCTTCTATGCTACCTCATTCTAAGTGGGTTGATAACGCTGTACGTATTGGTATTCAAGAAACTATCGTAGAAGCTCTTGTAATGGACCCTCTTAGAGAAGGCTCAATAACTTCTATAGCTAGTATGGCTTCAGAGTACTCCCGCTCATTATGGGATGGCTTCACACCTGATGAGTCAGCTGCAGTGGTAACTTATATTGCATCTGAAGGTAATCCTAGTGTTGCTTCCTCTATTGCGGAGAACTTCAAGCAAGATCTATTATTGAACATTGGGTTTGCTGGAGTCATTGATGGTGTTATACGAGGCTTCAAGACAGCTAAGAGTAAGCTCACTAAGGCTGAGAAAGCAATCCTTGATGATGTTGATGGCATTGCTAGACATGCTGAGGACGAACTCTTACCAGCTATCTGGAAGGAGTATCAACTAGGTCAAACTGCAAGAGGCTCTGATGCACATATGGAAGCTCAAGCTATCCTTGTAGACGCTATAGGTGCTCAAGAAGCTAAACGCTTAACACTTTATGATAAAACTACAGTGGCTAAGAATGGGTCTTCAGATGTTGATCAGTTGACTGCTAAGTTGAATAAAGCTGACGCTGAAGGTAACACTGCAGCTACTGAAATTATACAAGCACAAATAAAGAATAAACACCTTAATAATGGTGGTAAGAAGATCAAAGACCCTATAGAGGGTACTGGAGAACCTCGCATTAAGGCCCTCATTGAGGACCGTGCTAAGGGAAGCTCTAGTAATGCTCACGCTTACCAAGAGTTAGCTGATAAGCTTGCTAAGATGTCTAAAGAGAATCAAGATGAAGTCATACGTAAGTATGTCCGATCTCTTGAGGATGGCACAGAGTTGGCTGAGGACAACCTCAT
>NZER01000253.1 GCA_002690445.1 Candidatus Pacearchaeota archaeon | reverse complement strand
CAATTTAATGCAAAAACAGAAAATGAAGTGGATATGTTTTTTGATGAATTAGGAACACAAGTAGAAAATGCAAATAAAAATAGGGTGGCGGCGCAGGGTCAATTTAATGCTGACCAAGCAAACGCCCAGTCACGTTTTGTTTCACAACTTCAAGATTCACGTGAAAAGTTTAATCAAAATATGCAATTACAAATAAATCAAAATAATGCACAGTGGAGACGAAATATAAATACAGCTAATACAAGTCTTCAAAATGAAGTTAATAGAATTAATTCACAGAACCTATTACAGATGAACCAAAACCAACTAAATAATATTTGGCAACGATACCGTGATGAAGCAAGTTGGATGATGCAAAGTTCTGAAAATGCAAAAGCTAGGGCACATCAAGTTGCCATGTTCGCACAGGAATCAAGTTTTGACCAGACAATGTATAATACAAAAACAAAGGACATCGCATTAGCGGAGCTAGGGCGTGGAGTTATTAAAGGAATATTTAATTTATTTTAGGAGAATATATGGGCGGATTAAATGATTGGTTAAGTAATATAATACCTAATGAGTTAAAAGGTAATTTAGGTAAAATTGCTTTAGCAGCAGGTGCAGCTTATTATGGATACAAAGGTTTAAAGTATGGAGTTCCAAAAACTAGTGAATATTTATTTGGAACACCCGGAATGACAGCAGCTCCTTATGCTTCTGGAACAAAAGGTGTAATAAGTTCTGGTGGATTTATGGAAACTATGTCTACTATGGGTAAAACATTTGATGAGTATAAAGATAGTCCCTTAGTAAAATTTGGTAAGGGTATGATAGGAACTACTGTAGGTAAAGAAGGGGAACCAGATACTAAAGCCGAAAACGATATGTAT
Source organism: Candidatus Pacearchaeota archaeon (assembly GCA_002690445.1). The sequence continues at coordinate 9,123 of NZER01000253.1, read as the reverse complement.
CTAGCACGAATGAGAGCATTAGAAACTCGCTACACTTCCAATAAATTTAGTGGCAGTCCTATTAGTGCAGGACAATTTCAAGCGACACGTGTATCATCGCCCGGATTTTCAAATAATAGGGTACAAGAATCACTGGGAAATATGGCAGCATATATGGCTGACTTACAGGATAATGGAAGAATTGACAGTAGTGCTTTATATGCAGAAGGCCCCAAAGGAACAACAATAAAACTTAGTTCATCAAATTTAGCATCACTTAAATCAGTAGGATAGGTAAACATGAAAGATAATATTAATGACCCTAATAATAATTTAGCACAAGGTGCAGCTACTGCACGAGACGACCCCTTTAACTTTCCTGTTCCCGGTCATTCATTGACGGATGAACCTGACAAGTGGCCTTGGGATAAACCACCTCGAATGAGCGACCCAGATAAGGTTGTTGATTTTGTTATTGATAGAATTGATAATAACCCAGAAACAAGAGAACATTTTTTACGGCTTATGGCAGGAGGAACAACAGTAGAAGAAATAGTTAATACTGTGGCATTAGGAGGATTTAGTGCGGGAGAGTTTCCTCCCGATGTTGGTGAACTTATTAAGCCACCACTGGCAGTTTATTTTATTGGTCTAGCTATAGAAAATAAAGTTCCAGTTGTAGCATTTAACAAGGAAGCTGCAAAAGAAGAGAATGTAATGGTTTCTAAAAGAGATACTGTGGATATGATGAAAGAACGTAACCCAGAAGAATTTAATAGGCTGATTAGTACGATGAAAGGAAGAGTAAAACAAAGTCCGGAACAAGATACAGAACAAAATAAAGGGTTTATAGCGATGGGAGAACAAGCATGAGTTTTGCGAGCGGATTATTTTCATTTATGGGTGGTGCTTCCACCCAGTTCAGAGAAGAATTGGATTTAGCGGCACAAGCAAAAGCGGCTAAAGCAAAAGCTGATGCGTTAGCTATTAAAGAAGAACAGGAAAGATTATTAGAAGCAGAAAAATTTAAAATTACTACTGGTTTAACTCAACAAGAGATAGATATAAAAACTGGAACACTTGAAGTAGCTAAAGCTAAAGAAAAAAGATTAGGTTGGGAATTTAAAAAAGAAATTGGATTTAAAGAAAAAGTTTTTGATTGGGAAAAGAAAGTTTGGTATGATGAATACCGCTTGGAGAATAATAAGTACCTTCTAGAAAAAAAAGACAAGGAAGACCAATTAAAATTAGCTAAAAGTGAAGATGAACGGCAGGATTTAATAGCTAGTTTAAAACTATTAGACCAAAACTGGCAGCATAAACAAGATACAATACAAAATGAGCATAAGGTAAATGTACTTGACTTTGAAAAATGGAAAGTTGAATATGAAACCGGTATAGAACTCGAAAAAGCTCTAAAAGAATCAATGAAAGGTACGATAGTTTTTGATGAAAAACAAAATCTTAGCTTTAATAAAGGTGATTATAAACCGGCGGAACAGCCAGTAGCATTTTTGTCTTGGATGAATAATACCCTGACAAAAGAAATGGTTGACGCTATATCTACTGTAGAAGGTAAAGAACGATTGCTTCGTGAATTTAATATTGCCAACTATGCATTTGTAAAAGGTTCCGTTGTCGAAGCTACAGGTGATGTAATTGATTTAGCGGGACATAGTTATGATAATGCTTACGATTTAGGTGTACACTTAGGAGGTTTAAGTTTAAAAGATATGGCAAGACAAATAGCCTCAGAAGAAAATCCTGATGCTGATGCTATATTAGTTGAAGCAGAACAAACAGTAAATGGAACACAGATAAAAACAGTTCCAATAATATATGAAGAGTTGGCAACAGAACATGAATTTGAAGCTACGGAAACACAATCAGCAGGCGGAGTCTTACTTAGTGCACTAGATGATTTGGTTAAGATAACACGAAAATCAAAATTAAATAAACCTTATCAAAGCAGTTTAGACCCTTTTGAAAGTAGAGAAACGCTTATTTCTTCTTTAGAAGACGCAAGTATATCCCTTTCTATATTAAAACTTACTCCTTATTTTAATCAAGTTCAAGAACAAGAGTATCAAAATATTAGGAATAGTACTGATTGGGATGCAATGATAGATGCAGCTTTTGAACATGGAATACTAAAAAAAGATAAGAATAACATTATAACAGGTGAAGAACAATTAATTAAGTTTATGCATATGGTTCAGCCCGGAAAAGAATTTGGTTATATGAAAGGTCTGAGAGTAAAATTTCCAAGCAATAGCCCTGATGATTTTGGATTAACTGATACTGTAAATGCAAAAGATGCTAAAGCACAAGGTGAAGCGGCTAATTTAGCAAGGGGTACAGCTACAAAGATGATGGACGTATTAAATGATACACAAGTAAGTGATAAGCTCGGATTTTCTTTAAATGTAGCTGCCAAAATATATGGAGTTGGTGAACAATTTGAACAATTAAGTAACTTTTTTAATGGCGGTAGAAATTTAAAAGGTATTAGCCTAATAGTTGGAAGTGAAAATGGAGGTATGTCCGAATCTAAACGTGCAGGAATTATAAAAGATATTGAAGAGGCAAGAAAAATTTTCAATAACCCCCAATTAAAAGAAGATGCTAAGAAAAAAGCAAAACTAACTTTACTTAAATTTACTCTCGCCTATCAAGTATCTATGGCACTACAAGGTGGTTCAGGCGGAAGAACAATTTCTGACCAAGATGTTGAAAATATTCTTGAAGCTCTTGCAATGCCTCAAGGATTTTTTGCGACAAATACCAGAGAGGCAACAATTGCTTCCTTGCAGACATTGAATGAATTTTTAGAAGGTATTGAATTACGAAATAAGTACTTACAAGATAATACAATGAAAGGTTACAGAACATACTTGGCAACAAATGAAATACTCACTGCTTTAACTAACCATGGTGGAGTAGGAGCAGATGTTGAAGAGTTTAACGAACAGATGAAAGAACGCCATGGAATAGGTACTGAATTTATTACTGAAACCGGTGAATTTGATTGGGGTGCAGCATTTGAAACTACTGACGGCGGCTATAAACGTCAAAATGGATGGAGTATAGGATTTACAAATAATAATGTTCCAGTTTATATAAAAAATAAACCTAATTCTTTTACACCAAATACAAGTGAAGCTTATCTAATGAGTGAGAATGATTGGAATAGTTTTATAACTATAGGACAAGAAAAAGGTGCTAAGATAGATGATTATTTATTAAATGCAACACCAAATTTTTCTGATGACCCAAAAAAGGAAAGTTATAAAGGAGTTAAAGTTAAAGGATTATTTTCAGATTTATTAAATCAAGAAGAAGATATAGAGGCATAGAATGGCACATATAACAGGTCATGTAGAAGCTCAAGAACCTACTTTAAAGCTTATACCAACAGATAAACAGATGACAGACGTACTTGGTTCTGCTAATGCAAGTGATGTAATAGAATCAGCCGTATATGATTACCCACGTACAGACGCTAAATCATTTGAAAGAATGCTATCAGAAGAATCATTTAATCTAGATGGTGATGCCGCTTTATTTTGGAGTGGTGTGCCTATAGGAGATTATCATAAGTATGTTTCAATATTTAATATAGACAAACCAATTGGTTATAAAGATGGTAATGAGCCTATTTTTTTAGGTGAAAATTCTACTGAACCATTATCAAATGCCGATAAATTAACAGAAATATATAATATTATTACCTATAATAGGGATATTATTCATGATAAACAAAGTGGTGAAGCTGTTACGGCTTATCGTGATACAGAAGGAAAGGCTTGGACTTGGACAGATGATGGTACAGGTACAAAGTATACGATAGATTTTACTAAGGAAGAGGATGTAGGAGGAGTAAAAAATTTCTTTGGTAAATGGCTTCCTTGGGTGGATAGTAGAAAAGAAATAAAGAATCGAAAACGAATAGAAAAAGAATTAGAAAAATTAGGTTTATCAAAAGAAACAGCAGTAAGTCTTCGAGAGCAATTAAAAGAATCACATTGGTATGTTGCTGATAGAACTGATAAAGAAAAAGGATTAATAAAAGGTAAGGTAGGGTATCACGAAGAAGCAAGGGATTTATCCTATTTTATACCAGACCCTGTGGAGGATGAATGGAATCCACTTTCAAATAAAACTCTTAAATTTCAAGTTCAGCAAATATTTGGAAATATGATGGATGATTTCCCATCTATGGTATTATCAGGATATTCATGGCTTAGTAAGGAATATCAAACTGGAGACATGGCTCCTAAAGCACATTTGATGGAACCAAAAAAACACGTAAATATGTTTGGTATGGATATAAATAAACTTAGAGAAGGAATTATTGATTTTCCATCTGAAGATGAATTATTAAAAGACTCCGACCAATATCAAGAAGACATAGCAGAATATGCATTACAAGCACAAAAAGAATTAGAATTTACTACTGAACTTGTTGAATATTTTGATGAAAAAAAACATACGGAGCGAATGTGGGCTTCATTTAAAAATCTTCATCGAAATATTGTCTACAATAATACAGGATTTGAACTCTCAGAAAAAATGATGAAAAATCTTGAGAATCCCACAGATAGTTTCCTATATCACGCAACAGATGTGATAACTGAAGGCTTGCCTTATATAGCAGTTATTGAAGGTGTTATACTAGGATATGGTTTAAGAGGAACTATGATAGCAAATGAAGCGACTGATTATGTTCTAGCAAATACAGGACAAGGATTAAAACACGCTAATCCAATCCATGCAATTAATTATTACCTTAAAAAATATGTTACAGATTCTAAAATAAAAGGTAAACCTAGTAAATTTATACAAAAAACTATGACACGTTTGGAAGAACGCCAAACAGTTGCGGGAGGACAATACGGACTTAAAAAATTAAGAGTAAATTTACAAAAAGAAATTGATTCAATGACTAAACGTATCAATGAAGCAAAAGCGAAAGGTGATACAAAACTAGTAGAGCAATTAACTATAGGTAAAAACTCATTAATAAGAAATCAATTGGATTTAAAGCCTCGTTATTGGACTATAGGACAAAAAAGCTTATTTAAAAATGAATTATTTGCTTCAATATTTGGTGGCGTAGGCAGGGATATATTTGGTGATGGTTTTGTAGCTGCAGGATTTGAAATATCTGGTGCTCTTGTAGAACCTTTTGTTTTTAGTCAAGGTTTGGGGGCAACCGCTAAATTTACTGCTATTCACACAGCTAGACTTCTAGATAATATATCATTTGTACCAAAAATTGAAAATATTACAGATTATTTACGTGCCAAATCATTAAATTTAAAAGTTGAAGACTTAACTATAGTTGATTCAGTAACAGGAGTGCCTAGAAAATTAACTAATACTGAAGTTAGGTCAGTTAGAAAATTACTAGGAGTTATGGATAAACTTTCCGTTAATCAAAGACTTGAAGTCTTAGCGACAATGAATACGGCTGATGAAGCATTAGAAACTTTAATGAAAGGTTTACCAGAAGATTCACGAAATGAAATTACATTTACTATTTCCCAGTATACAGGACTTGCTGCATTACAAGCAGTGGGAGATATGTATCGTCACGGGGCGATAACAGGAGCTTTTTCTCCCCAAGATTTAATAAAAGTTAACGAGCAAATGGGTGAAAGTAAAAATATAATGACGCTTGTTAGTGATAGACTATCATCCTTACTTGAAAAACATCCAAATAATTCCCAACTACAAAATTTTGCTGATAAGATAAATGACAATATAAGATTAATTAGTGAAGATATTTTAGCGAAAGAACAGGAATTTTCTAATGCATTAGAGGTAATGGTTGATTTGGAAAAAGGAGTAAATCTATTCAATAATCCTGACATGATGAATAAAAATTTAGATGAACTCTATAATATGCTAGTAAAAATTAAAGAAGATGGCTTCGATGATGCAGCTAAAGAAACCGCTACTAAATTATTAAATGATTTTGATAAGAAATTATTAGATGACTTAGAGCAAATAGCAGAAAGTTTAGGTACTGATGGCTCTACTTATAAATCAAATGGTTTTGCAGGTATTCTTATGGGCATTAAAGAAGCTGATAGAGTAGCATATAGAAATGCTTACACTGCTTTATATGATGTAGATAAAAACTTTAAAGTAGACTTTACTGAATACTTTGAAAATATGATGTCTGGATTATTTCCAGAAGGTAGATTCGGCAAATTAAAACAAGCTACAGGAGTTTGGTCAAAAAGATTGCCAACAACATCAGAAACAGGACAATTTATAAAAGTTGTTGACTCCGCTACAACACGAGCTACTGGTGACTACATAAAAAATTTTGGTAATAGAAAATCATTAAATGAAGTATGGAATCAGCTTGCTGATGATAGTGATGAAGCACTTGCAATAACCTCTATCCTAAATAGAAAAAGAAATTTAACTAACGATGAAATGACACAGGTCTTTAGCGGCTTAAAGTCATTTCTAAAAGAAACTAATCCGGCTTTCAATGATATACCTGCCAATGCTATTACTGGAATGGATATTAGGGATATGATTTTAGGAATGAGTAAAGATGCAAATATTCCTATAAGACTTAATCTTCGGGAAGCAATGGAATTTAAAAGTGGTATTGGTGCAATCGCTTACGGTGCAATTAAAGCTGAAAATACTCCTAAAGTAGGAACATTTACAGATATGCATGAAACTATATCAACTAATATACTGGATACTATAAATAAATCCGGTAATGATGAACTTGTAGAAAATTTTGCTATAGCAAATAATTCTTTTTTAAATTACATCCATAAATATAATAGCAAGCGATTTAAAGATATAAAAAAATGGGTAACAACTGATGATACCGGAACACAATATAAAGTTTCTCAAGATAAATCAGGAAATTCAAAAAAACAAGTTGAAAAAGTTAAATCTGTAGACCAGTATACAACTAATATTTATAAAGAAATAACAGGTGATGATTCACATAAGATAACAAGATTTGTAACAACAACTAATGCTAGTGAATGGATTAAGTACGATAAATTATTGAATGATAAAGCCTATGCCGATAATTTTATGCAAAATGTTATTAGACCATTAGTTGGTGTACGTGACCCTTCTCAAGTTATTACATCTCCTGAAGATGCTATAAACTATATTGTTGATTTAAATAATCCACAAACTATACAAAAATTAAAAATAGTAAGAGGATTTTTAAAAGATGGATTAGGTGATTGGTTTAGACGTTCACCGCAGGGAGAACTAGTTATCGGCCCTAATAATACTAAAAAAATACTGGCTGAAGACAAAATAAATGTCTATACCACTGAAAAAGTAGATAAAGTCACTAAAATAAATATTGACAACAATGCTAAACATTGGTTTAAAATAACAGGGGCTGATGGAAAACATATAGATATTTTACAAATTGATAATGTAGTAAATTCAAATTTATCTTTTGAAAATTTACTTGCACGAAATAAGTTTGTTGCAGATTTAACGCTTGACAATCAAAGAGGATTTTCTAAACAATATAAGAAAGCAAAGCAAAAAGTACAAAGAGAAATTTTAGATTTTAAGAATGACTTAAAATTATTAGATGATAGGTCTATTATATTTAATTTTGGTCAAAAATTAAGCGACCCCAAAGTATTTGTAAATGAAATTATAAAAGGAAATGGAACATTAAAAGGTTATAATAAGTTAAAAAATGTATTGGTTGGAGAAGGCCCTAACCAGATGAGTTTGGAGAAATTCAATACTCTAACAAAAGAAATGTTTGCAGAATACTTTTTTAAAACTTATTCTAGACCCGACTTAGCAAAACCGGGAGTTAAGTACGTGGGTGAGAAACCACTTCTAGAAATAAGAGCAGCCTATAACTTTACTGAAAATGCAGTTGGAGCCAAGGAATTTATTCAAGTAAATAAGAAAAATTTAATAGAAATATTCGGTAGTGACCATATGGACGATTTAGATGGTGTTTTAAATTTTGTTCTATTAAAAAATGGTGTATCAGATATGGGAATACAATCGGCTCGATTACCAAAATCACTATCAATAGAAAGTTTAATGAGTAGACTTTACTCTATTAACAGAGGAATTATATCACCAAATTACGTAGCAACAGAAATAGCTGTAACTCGTTTTAGAAAAAATAGAGGAAATCTGATGAAGGCTATAATAGAAGAGCCTGAATTAGCCAAAATTATTCGTAAAGTATTGGAAAGTGATGATATTTATAAAGACCCATTAACTAATGACATATTACAAAAACTATTAAATAAAACTGTAATTAAAGCTATCTTACTTAGAGAATCACTGCAAATTAATGTGGAAGGAATTGATGGGCCTCTTGGATTTGATATTGATTCAGAAGAAGAAAGACAAGAAAATATGCTGAACGAAATGAATCAAGAAATGTATAAAATAAAAGATAGATTATAGTGATAAAAGTTTGGTTTCTTATGGCACTAATGTCATATCCCAATCTATCCGCTATTGCTTATAGGGGTTTTGGAGGATTTTTAGAAAAGGAAGAGTGTGAAGAACAACGTATTTTTGCTGAAAATATAATAGCAAATTTTGAAATGCAACGAGGAAATACGGTATATATCGAAACTTTTTGTTTAGAGATGGAAGCATTTGAAAGTCAATTAGAAAAAATTAAAAAATTAAAAGGAATAAATTTAGGAGCTTAGATATGGCGGATTGGGAAAATGAGTTAGCGGATTTAAAGGCAAGCAATGCGGCACAAAGTACCGACATAAAATATATCAGGGAAGATATCAGCATTATTCAAAAACAGATTAGAGATTTAAATAAGACATCCCACATGGGACTAGGTGGCTTAAAAGTATTCTTAGTAATAGGAGCTTTATTAGGAGCTATCTGGACATTCATAAAAATTACTGATTAAAAAAGGAGGACTTATGGAAAAGTTAAAAAACAAGTGGAATGAATTAAGCAAGCCTGCTAAATTACTTTTTGCAGGTTTGATTGTTATTGTTTTACTGGTAGTAGTAAATTATATAGTATAGTTAGATGGAGTGGTTGCTTGCAATCCTTATGGGTTCAATTGCGAGCAATGCAGTTGAAACAGTATTAACACCTACTAAAGAAGGAGGAAGTTTAATGGGCGGT
>NZER01000252.1 GCA_002690445.1 Candidatus Pacearchaeota archaeon | reverse complement strand
GGTAACCCAATACAGCTGGACAGGCTAGAGGCTTTGCAGTGCCAGCTGCTTAACAATCCAGGCTCTGCGGCTCAGAGCTACCATGGTGTGTGGTTATCTGATGGCGCCCTGGCTCCAGTCAATGGAGATATTAGAACCATAAGAGCGACCCTGGCTATCAGCCTAGTGGTTACTGGCTGGACTAACGGAGCTATAACCTTCCCTGTCAGCTTGAAGGCTGGCAGATATCAGGTGGTCGGAATGAGGTGCGTCTCAACGAATGGAGTATTCGCCAGACTAGTATTTCCAGGGCAAGCCTGGAGACCAGGCGTCCCTATCGTAAATGATGAGGTTGACAGGGATGCGCCTCTGTTCAGAAATGGCGCAGCAGGTGTTTGGGGAGAATTTGATAGCGCATCGCCACCCACTGTTGACGCTATAGGTGTTACCGATAGCAGCCAGGAGCTATTCCTAGATTTGATTTATATAGGTTGATGCGTCTCCTGGCTGATAATTAAGGATATATAATGGCTGTTGATAATATCTATTCAGTATACGATTTGATAGAGAAGATATACGACGCCAAAGTGAGCGTTGAAGACCCGACAACTAATCTTTCAATCGGCACATCAGATTTAATCATAGCCCAGACCAATCCCAGGCGCATCGCCCTGGTTATTGTTAATCTATCTAGCAACATTGTATATATCAAGCCCAAGGCTCCTGCAAGCAGCACCAGCGGGATAAGATTAGCTCCCAGTGGGGGCAGCGTGTCGATGAATTTCACTACTGACTTACACCTCCCAGCTCAGGAGTGGCACGCTATAGCGTCGGGCGCTGGCTCTGCTATCTACATCACAAGTGTGGTTTTAAGGTAGCATCCATGAATATTAGCAATCCAGCTGACGCTATCGCTGAAACACTGCTGACCGCTAGAGGCGACATGATAAGGCGCAGCGCTACAGCAGCGGAGCGCTTTGCTAAAGGCTCACTTAATCAGATACTTACTATGGGCAGCGACGACCCAGGCTGGGCTGATACCCCTGGGCTGACCTCTGCAACTACTGGCTCATATGCTGGCGACGATACCGATAACAGGGCAATACCTCACGGCATGGGCGTCATCCCTGACCTGGTGATTATTATCGGCAACAATAACAGTGCTGGCGGTTATATAGCTGTCAGGACTCATGCAGGCGTATACCTGACCTGCATCTCAACGCGTGCCAGATACACGACAACAATCAGCGATGCCACAAATTTCCATGTTGGTCTGAGCAGTGACTATTATGCTTCTGTCAATGAGGACGGGTCAGGATATCACTGGTATGCTTTTGAATTTTAGGGGTATGCTATGAGATATTTCAAACGAGTAGATTGGAACGGGAAAACTACTACAGTAGAAAGCTACAGCCATCAAGCCCCAGTTGTTGGGGCTGAGGAGATAGACCAGGCTGAACATGATTTATTTATGGCTAACTTGCCAGAGCCGTCCCCTGGCTCTTTACCCAAAACACTACAGACACAGATTGATGAGTTAAAAGCAGAGTTGGTAGAAAATGGAGTTATAAGCTAGATGGACATTAATGATATTATTTACAGAGTAGAAATGATAGAAGGTAAGATTGACAATCTAGTAACTGAAGTTTCTAAAATGCAGGGCGCTGAGGGGCTAACCAAGCTGTTGTGTAAATGGGTAATATTTCCTCTGATTCTTATAACTGGCGCCCTAGCTGGACTTAATATGTACATCCCAGGTGCATAATCCCAAGGCGCCAGGGTGAATAAAAGAGAGGAGAGTTAGTATCATGACTGTTAGTTTATCTAAAGAGGACATCGTTAGAATCAACGATGCTCTGGCTGCGATAAAAGATGCAAAGGCTGAGCTGGTCAAAGCAAAGCAAGCTGGAATATCGCTTAATAACCAGGAGTCCTCACTGCTTGAACAGGAAAAGCGCTTACTAGCTATTAAGCGTGTATATGCACCAGCCAGGGCGTAGGGATACGCTCCTGGCTCTTCTTTCAGCTTGCCGATAGGCTCCAGCATAAATCTGAGCCTATCGGCATTGTTATTAAGAGGGTATCATGGACATTATAGATGATTTAATTGAGGCTGTCAGCGGTTTTACAGATAATATTGAAAACGGCATAAGAGACGCCATAGACGAGGGTATGGATATCGTAGGGGATATATATGATGATGTGGCGGACACTGTCAAAGGATGGATAGAACCTGTCATTGATAAAGCTGAGGAAATAGCTGCGCCTGTGACTGAGGCTGTCAGCGATTTTATAGATGTAGCAGCTGACAAAGCCTCCAGGGTCTATGATGATATTGAGGAAATAGTGGCTGGAATTGCTGAGGCTGCATCATCAGCTGCTAAGACTGTGTCTGATGGATTCACAGGCAAGGCAGAACCAGGCATTGAAGCCGCTATCTCTGAGGCTGCAGAGGCTGCGCACTGGACTGAGGAGAGAGTTAAAGAGTATGTCGACCAGAGGGAGGCACAGGCTGTAAAGGATGCTGACCTGGCAGCTGGCAAGGCTAAAGATGACACGCAGACTGTAACCTCTACAGTCACCGAATATGTAACCAGCATCTTGCCTGATGTAAACCCTATGAATCTGGATTTTATCCTGCAACTTATACCTGGTTTTGAAGCTATTATCAAGCCTCTAATTTCTGGGGTAACTGGGATAGGGGACAGCCTGGAGAATCTTAAAAACTTTATGCCAGGAGAGCCAGCCGCCAGCCTGGGCAGTGAGCTGGTTTATACTGCTGGTCTAGGTTTTATGTCAGCCAAAGGATTCTCAGAGGTTGATAGTAACAAGGTAGCAGAGGGTATTTATGACACCCTTATAGCTGGTGCTGCGCAAATCGGCAGTATTGTTGGCGCTCCCATGGGATTATTGCCTGTATTAGCTGACGCATATGCAGCCTCATTAGGCGCTCATGTTCAGAATAGAGCCAGGCTGATATCTACCCCTGGCAGGCTAGGGATAAATGAGCTGGCAGCATCATTATGGCGCGGCTATATAGACTCACCAGCAGCTACAAGGCAGGCTGCTGAGCAGGGGCTTGATTCTGATAATTTCAAGATTATGGTTAACCTCGCCAGGCAGCTGCTGGGAGCTAATGAAGTTATAACGCTCATGCTGAGGCATAAGATTACAGGAGAGCAAGCCAGCTCCAGGCTGTCAGCTATAGGATATAATACTGAAGATATCAGCCATATAAAATCCTTGTCTGAGGTGTTGCCTGGCGTACAGGATTTGATGAGGATGGCTGTGCGTGAGGCTTTCACGCCTGATATTGCGGAGAGTTTTGGTCAGTATGAGGATTATCCTGACGAGCTGACCAAATACGCTGCACAAATAGGCTTGACCAAAGACTGGGCAGAGCGTTACTGGGCATCACACTGGGACTTGCCCAGCACCCAGCTGGGATTTGAGATGCTGCATCGTGGCGTCATTAGCGAAGATGAGCTGTTAAAACTACTGCGCGCATCTGATGTCATGCCGTTCTGGAGGGATAAACTACTACAAATCAGCTATGCTCCATATACCAGAGTAGACATCAGGCGTATGCATAAGCTGGGTATACTGAATGAGTCAGAGGTTGACAGGGCGTACCGTGATATAGGTTACTCACCAGACAAGGCTGCTAAACTTACAGCCTTCACTATTGAACTAAACGCTGAAGATATCAAAATTGAACAGTCCCAGGAGAGAGATTTGACCCTTAGTATGATTAAGGGAGCCTATCAAGATGGTATACTTAGCAGTGAAGACCTGGTAACTATGGTCGATGAGCTGGGATATGACGACCGCGAAGCTGGTTTAATCGTCAGCCGTGAAGAATATAAGCAGCAGCTGAAGATAAGAAGAAAAGAGATAGAAATAGTCAAAATGCGTGTATTATACGATAAGATTAGCCTTAATCAGGGAATAGACCAAATGAACAGTCTGGGCTTGCCAGCGCATGAGGTGCGCTATCAAGTGCTTGATTTACAGCTTGATTTGGAGCTGCAGGCTGCGAAGGCTGAGGCAAAACGCCAGGCAGCTGCTGCCAAGGCAGCTGCAAAGGATGCGGAGGGTTAACTATATAGCATAAACAGTCTGTAGCTACAGAGGGAGAGATTATGGCTGATGCGGACATAAAACAGGCACTGAGAAAAGTGCTTACTTCGCAGCAGAAATTTACACTGGCAAGCAAAACTATCTCAGCAGTGATTAAAGCTGAGAAGGCGGCAGAGCTGGCAGACGAGCAAGCCAGAGGCTAGACCCTGAGAGGCACAACACGCCCAGAGTCGGTTACTGTGCCTTTGGTGTATATCCGCTTCAGGTGCTTATCCTGGTTATGTATTGTCATGGTGTTTATATCACCAGCTCTGAGCATAGTTTTGAATTTACTGAACCGCTCCTGCCTATAATGCCCAGGAGCTATGCACACAGCTTTCGACCTTATTCCTTTTATGCGTGTTTTAGACCCGAATACATAGTCTTTGGCTCCATAAATAGTCAGCTTGCGGAAATGGGCTTCTACTTTAAGATATCCCAGCTCTGAGCTAATATATGCGTCAGGAATATTATTCATGCCTCTGCTGTTTACAGTTATGGAGTCAGTATCAGCGTAATAAACATTATTTAGACCAGCCAGATTGATGAGCCGCCATAGCTCCATCCTGCCGTAGGCTGCTACATGGGAAGCAATAGCTGGGTGGCTGTTAAAGCTCTCGCCCGTAGATGTCAGCTCTTGCACAACACCTCCGAATGACCTCATACGATGCACCGTCTTAGTCTCAACATCGTATTCAGTCCATACTTTGACCTCGTCTGGGTCAGTTGTGTCTATTTCCTCATATACTCTGCCCAGCTGCCCAAACTTACCGTATAATGAATTAAGCATAATTTTACACAGCCAGCTGAAGGATGCATTACCTGCTGTCGCATACTCTCTGCGCAGTCTGTAAAGCTCCGCTACATATGCCCTGAACATAGGTGCTTTATAGTATAAAGCGGCTCTGTTAACTTTGACGATATGACCCAGAGCCTGGGCGTGCTTCAGCTCTGGTGTGGTCAGCGATGCGGTGAACTGACCTACAGGGAACAACAACTTTCCCTCTATATACACAGGATATGCAGGCTCATCAGTGTCAATATCTACATCGGCAATCACGCAATAGTTATCCATGTAATCCTTCAGCTCATCAAGCGTTATCTTATGCATCACAGTCCAGAGCTTAACTGGGAAATGATTGAGAGCCATGACGGCAGGATACATGGAGTTAACATCGAGCGTATAGTATGACCCTTTCTCAGAGCCAATATAAAATGCCTCAGTCCTGCCTCCATGATAAGATGACCTGGCTAGAGCCAGGGCTTTCTCATTATTATCAATAAATATAGGCTGCTCCATAAACCTGTGGCGATATGCGGAGAAGGCTTGTGCTGCTATGGTTATCTGGTAGTTGCCCAGCTTATTACTGGATATAAAACTAAAATAAGTAATCATAGCGGTTGCAAGGACTTCCACATCTCTGCGGCAGTAAGCCGCCCATACGCTATCAGCGGCTGACAGTCTGGGCATCCTGTGTTTGCTGATGCCTATAGATGCGCCAATATTCGCCAGGCTAGTCCTGAAATAGTTGAAAGAGTCAATCATCAATATAGACCTGTTATCAATTCTAAACTGTATCACTGTAGGAGGGTCGTCTATCAAGGCTTTGGTAATCTTCCAGCCTCTATCAGTCAAACATTTGATGCCCTGGGTGACAGTCAGGTCATATATCAAATTATGGGCGTACAGATACAGTTTTGAACCAGGGCTAACCTTATCACATACGAAATCCCAAAGGGTGTCAATATCCTTAAAATCCAGCCAGTCGCCAGCTGACCACCTGTCTCCCTTGTATCGTCTCTTATATAGAGCAGCGCCCAGGCGCAGATTATGCCTTTCGCCCTTGCAGCCGTATGGCTCTGGCAGCGTCTCAGTATCAATAAATATGCATCGTGTGGGCTGTTCAGTCTGTGCATTCTTTTTCAGATAGTGTGCTGGTCTCATAATTCGTGTCAACTCCTCTTAGCTGAAACTACAGTTTTAGCCTCTATTGCGGCAGGATTGCTTCCCTCTTCGACCGCCTGGTCAAAAGCTTCCTCTGCTGCATCCTCAATATCTTCTACACTCATATTTCGGTCAGATGTAACAGTTATATTACGTGTATAGCGTTCGCCTGTCAGGTCATCCCTGACATCCAGCCTTACATTAAAACTATAATCACGCCTGATGCGTGTAACCGCATGGGGCAGCCTGTCTGGGTCGGGCATATAAGATTTGCGGATATTCCTGATGTGATAAGCAGCCTCTTGCGCTCCCCTCAGCTCCCTGTAAATATTCAGGAAATCTGTGCGCCTTATACCCATGCCCTGAGTTTTAAGAACATCTAAGGCAGCTCCAGCCGATAAACCACGGCTGAAAGCTGCCTTAGCGAAGTTATATGCTGAGCCTGCTGATTTACTTAGACCGCCTAAGACCATCACGCACCTTTTTCAGGTTTTCAAGCTGGTTGGTGTAGTGTCTTAACATGCCAGCCTGCCACTTGCTGCCTTCCAGAGGAATATCGATAGTGAGCTTTTTAATTATACTCTCCATCTTCAGTATCTTCAAATCAGTCAGCGTCTCAGTGGATATTATCCTCTTAACCATGCTACAGCTCCTATTGCAGAGTATAGTAGTTACTGGTTTTTCCTATAGTAGCAACAACAGGAAAACGGTTAGATTCAATAACTATCTTCAGTTTTCGCATCACTATTGACGCGCCTGTCGTAGTTGCCCATTCTCTGCCGTTCTCGTCTGTATATGTGATATACATATAGTCGCCATACTCACCCTCTCTCAGGTCAGCGCTGGTAATTGTGACCGTGCAGCCCACCAGCTCACTAAATGGTGTGATTGATTCTGGGTCAAATTCATATCCCTCTATAGCCTTAGCCAGGGTCAGGGGCGCTGTGCTGTCAGCGTCACCAGTCAGAAAATTATCATTTAGTTTATTCATCGTCATTTACTCTCCTTACTAGCTTTACTTTAAATTAAACCACTGGGCAGCCATTGCATCAGCTATGGCTGGGAATGTTCTACTTCTTAATAACCTCCTTTCAGGAGATGGCGGCATTCGCCACACACTCTGTTTTATTTCACCCTTATCAAGCCAGTGAGTTCTAGCAAGTAAGGGCAATCCTATCAACCATAAGCAAGTTGCCTTACTCTCATTATCACCAAAATAGTGGGGTTGTATTATCTGGTCATACTTACGGATATAATCCCTAGCGTATTTATGCTGGATGGGATTCTCTACGCATAACAGAGGTATGTCAGATTCTAGTAAGCGGTTAAAGAATAGAGTTGCCATTATTGCCCTCGGTTAGTGCGCCTTAACCATTTGACCGCAATTTCTACATCAGTAAGAGCCGCTTCAATAGCGTGATACATCCACGATTTAATAGATCTGTAAGTCAATGATGCTATCCCTCTTTCCCAGCTTGCAGGCATCGTTTACGATGGTTGATGCACTGGATACTATTAGCGAACTGATACCAGCTGCTGCAAACAGGGCAGTAATAATCAATATGCGGATGCGTTAGGGGATTCTCGCAGCCCTGTATGGCTGGTGGCCTAACCGGTTTGGCGTGCGCATTATGGAAAAATGGGACCCTGTAAGAATGGAAATAGGAACTACCAGAGACGTGGCCTCAATTGCCATGGCAACTGAAATCCTTGAAGGCAGAGGCAGCCCACACGGAGGTGTTTTTCTCTCCTTCAAGCACCAGCCTGATGAGATTATAGACCGCGCGGCCGAGACTAATGCCTATTTGCATGACTTATTCTATGGCCAATTCGCCCTGGGCAAATTCAACATGGACCCGAAGAAGGTTGCCTGGGAAATTGGCCCGGGGTTGCATTACTGGAACGGCGGTATCAAGGTCAGCGGAAAAGGTGAGACCAATGTGCCTGGACTATTCGCTGCTGGAGAAGTACAGGGAGGCACCATGGGAGCCAACCGTCTTTCGG
>NZER01000251.1 GCA_002690445.1 Candidatus Pacearchaeota archaeon | reverse complement strand
TCGGTAGCTGGATTAGCAGCGGTCATGTTTATGCCAATATTGCTACCGCTCTGAGAAATTACTGAATCACCGATTGTATCCGAGTCAGTCCATCTTGGAATATATTCCGCAGTACCGTTACCACCCACGCCCGACAAGACGTCCTCAATCATTTTCCATTGCGGACCACCCACTTCGCTCGTTAAGACATGACCTGAAACTCCGCTGGAATTGGTTGAGTCGTAAAGAACCCCGCTGATGATTGCGTCTCCGTCGACATGCAGATGATGCGCAGGATTGGTATTGTTTCCTATACCAACATAACCTCCGTCCTTGTTTATGATCAAATTCGCCGCAACAGCGGTTCCCCGGAAGGCATCAATAGTAGCATACCTATTAACTACTAACCCATCGCGTCTTCCCCCAAATTTGATTCCTGCCGCTCGGTTAGCAGATGTATTAGCTTTCTCTACGTAAAATCTTGCAAGTTCGACGGTAGTGTCAAAATTCTTATTGGCATCTACAGTTAATAGAGTATCCGGAGCATTAGTTCCGATACCAACATTGCCCCCTGTGAAAACTGCCGCTGCTCCCGTGCTATCGTTTACGACTTCTAAAGATGTCGTTCCGGTTGCTAACGCATTGTCATTCCAAATTTGGACAAGGCTTCTTGTGCTGGTGTTGGCGCTACCGTTTTTAAAGCGAGCAAGACCGCCTGTTGTCAGGTTTCCGGTGCCATCTATCTTCAACGCCCATGCTGTAGTGTTTTGAGGGTTGGTGATATGAATCGCACTTTGATTTTGCTGTTGATTAATTAATAACCCTATAAAATTATTGGCGTTAGTTCTAAGCTCTAGTAATCCCCCGGGCGTAGTAGTCCCGATGCCGACTTTGCCGTATCTCCCCTCAATAGTTAATGCGTCCGTCCAAAAACTCCCACTCTCCCCCGCGCTTGCAGTGGTTTTCATTTTGAACTTCAAGTCACCCCAGTTGGTGTCCTGATCGTCAAATACTATTTTGCTGGCTAGTACGTTTCCTGTAGAAGATGTTCTTTGGAATCTCTGTGCCACATCGTATGTAGCCCCATCTCCCGTCCCACCGTTAAGAGTTAATTTTTCTAATGGCGTAACAGTCCCGATACCAACATTATCCCCGGTGATGACCATTCGGACCGCACTGGTTCCATTCTTATGGGTATGAAAATTTAACGCGCCACCTTCTGCGCCATCCGCAACAGAGATAGCTTCACCTTCGATCTGAGCATAGTTGACATCCTGAGAGTTATCGTTCCGACCCCTAAACTTTAAGATACCTAAGTCATCCGAATCAGCCGGACTTGCGGAATTACGGTAGAAAACAACATCAGGCCCATCAACAGCTGAAGGACCAGAACTTTCTAATATTACCATGTCCGATACGACAGTATCGTATACATGTAACTTGGCACCCGGATTGGCTGTACCAATTCCTACGTCCCCGTCATCATATATAGTTCCCGAAGTTAAAGTATCTTCGTCAGACCACTTTGCTACATAGTTTGCAACGCCGGAACCTCCTACTCCTGAAAGAACTGATTCGATATTTTTCCAATGAACGCCAGTTGTTCCCTCATTAGTGAGAACCATTCCACCTTCCCCAATATAGTTGTTGGAGTCATATACATTCCCCGAAATACCTAATTTGTTGACATTAAGTCGGTTACCATTGGTGAAGGTTAAGTCTGCATCGGCACCAAAAACTCCATTGTTATTAAACTGAACTTGAGTGTTAGAACCTGCCGGATCCGTACTACCGCCCCCTCCCCCTCCTGCTGTCTCGGCCCAGCCAGCAGCTCTTTTGATATAATTTTTAAGATTACCCGTGGAAGTGTAGAATGCTCCGTCAAGGACACCACTAACTTGGGAGTTTAAGTTAGTAGTGTTATTAACATCTCCTACAAATCTATCACCTGCATATCTTGTAATCGCCATAACTTTTAATCAACCAAAGTAAAATAAAAACCATAAAAAGCACCGCTACTCCACGTCCCATCAACAGTAGAAACGTCTATTTTAATCTTATGCTCCCCTTCCAACAAATTCGTAGCTGTAAAAGTCCCAACTCCTGCGGAGGTAACGTAAGCTCCGTAGTTGTTTCTCGTGTCTTGATCCACTCTTTGTGATGGGTTCGCCCGAGGGACTCCACTCACTAAATAGTCTCCCCACGTAGAACCAAAAGAGGGGGTCTTTCTTTCGCTTCCATTTCTATGTTCATTTGCGTCTCCTCCAATTCCAAATTGAGTCCACCTCACCGGACTAACTGACGTATCCTGTGATGTCTCATTAGAGGGATCTGCGTTTGCGGCAGAATATATGTAACCTCCCGTATATAGCTTTACTTGCTGCATATCAAAATTAGATGCAAGATCCATTACATTGCGACCATCCAGAGGCGCACACCCAGAACAAATAAAATCATCCGATGCCACACCGGGGCGATCCAAACAAAGGGTCATAGTATCATAATTCTGAGCTCCTTGGAGGTAGTCTAAATCTTCCCCCAACCCTGAAACCTTTATCACCAAATCCTTTCCTGCCTGAGAACTACTAATATTGAAAGTCCCCGTAGCCTGTCCGGTTTGAATAAAATTGTTGAATATTCCGTGAGGAATATTTTCGGAGGTTGAACTCTCCCATCCATCAAATTCGGCCGTGGCTAAATCAGCTTCAAAAAAAATGTGAAGCTCATTCGGTCTATCAAATCCATTAACTATCCAAGGGTCTGACCGGTGAAAATCAGGAAAAAGATCGTAAATGTTACCCTCGCTGTCAGTACCTCCGTTACGGTACCACCCAAAATAAGGAGTAGAAGATTCTGAAGCAGGATCTCCTTGCCATGTATCGTCCTCGTAAGTAGTGTAAAAATCCTCCCCCCACCCATTGATATCAGCTATTTCGAAAGGATAATTATGATTAGCGAGATCATATGAATTTCCAACAGGAAAAGAAAATTCTGAAGGCGCTGTACTTCCGTTATCTCCATAGCTCTGAGCCAAAGAAGTTGTCCAAGTTATAGTGAAGTCATCTACAACAGCAGGCGTGTCGGTTTTCCAGAAAGTTGTTGGAAAATTTAATGACATTAGTATGCATATCCGGTTATCGCCGATGCGAAGATCCCTGTGTGTAGGCAGACAAAAGTATAAACGTTAGTTTTATCTGGTTCCAGCTGAGGAGGGCCGCCTGTACCTCCCCACAGAATAGGGTTGGGATTAGTCGCCCCCGAAACAAAAGTGGGATAAGAGGTAGTGCTATTAGAGAGATTCTCTATATACAGTGTTAAGGTTTGTCCGTTTTCTGCTTCTCGTAAATCGAATTCAGGAGTTTGTGTATTTACTGTATTATATTGAATATTAGATTTAGTCCAATAAACAGGATTAACACCGACATAATAAGGCTCATGCCTTGAAGCCCCTTCTATCACCAAATTTCCACAATCCGTACCGTCACCGGACGCTACTTTTATTTCATTTACTGTTAATTTGGCTACCGGATCAATTTCAACATCAGTTCCACTAAATTGTATAAGAGCCCGAGGTTGCCCTGCGACAATTCCACTTGGCGCACCCGAGAAATAAGCTCCCACTGTTATTCCTCCATGAGCAGCGGTGGGATGCGGAGTCGTTCTCCCTGTTAATATAATAGAAGTTTGACCTATTAGTTCAAGATCAGAATCTGCACTAATATGCAGATCTTCCGGAGTATTTGCGTCTACATCTATGTAAGTATTCGCACTATCCCAAGGAGGCTCTAGACCAAAATTATAGAACGATATTTTGTTGACTCCTTTAATATCAAATGAATCTCCGGTAATATCATTATCCTGCATATCAATATCAGAAGTAGCTATAAAATTCCATGGCACAGTAGCAGAGTCAAAAGCGACACCGCTCCCAGTAACGAGCTGTCCATCACTTTTTCTCACTTGAAGATAGGGGTAACTCTCAACATCGGCATTTGAAGCGTCTATCCAATTAGTTTTCTTAAACTTAATCTCACTATTACCCGTAAAACCAATAGACGATATGTCAGTGCTCCCACCAACAGGCATTGGATTAAGAACATATTTAGCTATATCTACCGATGATACCTTCGAGGTTATATAAGTGTCGGTGGGTGAACCTGAAGCCACAGGGAACATGGATTCGCTTCCGATACCTATCTCAGTATCCACCGTGTTCAATTGAGTTATTTTTTTATTTGCCATTTTTCCTTATACCTTATTGTAATATACACTTTTAATATGGAGGAACGAGATTTGTCACGAACAAATCATCTGTCTCCTGCTGTAAATAAAATCTATCATCATCTCCACCCTCTAACAAAATAAAGTCCTCCACCTTTTCAGCGCCTAAAACTCCGCTTATGAAAAAACCCTTGGATCGATCATCCGGGTCTATTTCCACATCAAAAGAAGCGTCAAATACTTTATTGTCACCAATTGCCGTATTATAACTAAAATCGTTTAATTTTGCCCCCACAAAAGAATACCTTAACGCTTCGTCTTCTCTCCTGATAGGGATAGCCCCAGCGTTTATTGGAGCCGCAGTACTGCCTGAGCATCCGTTAGGGTCTACTTTTATTGTAAAATCATATCCACTATTAAGACTGATCAAATCTATAAGAGAACCTGTGTTTCCAGATTCCACAATTCCATTCAAACGCAACTTGGCAAAAATTGGAGAATCAGGCCTATTATCTACAGGAAACTTATAGCCCAAATTGTTTAAAGGCTGCTTATTTAAATCGATGTTGATATCGTAACTTTGAATATGCAACTTATCGAAATCAACGCCAAGCCCCGAAAAAGAATCCGTACTTACGGTAATATCCCCGGGCTGCAGTGCTGCATAACCTTCTTCCGCCAAGACTCGTGGAATAACAACATCCTTCGCAGGACTTAGAGTACCACTCTTGGTCTCTATGTTAGAATCTAAAAACCCACTACCGCTGGAGTCAAAATTTACATTATAAGCAGTGTAAGAAGCGGAAGCGCTAGCGAACTGTCCTACCCTCCCTTGAGTTGAGTATGAATTTAAATAACAATTCCCAAAAGAAATTACATGGTAATCGGGAGCATTTTCATCTATTCCCTGATAAATATCGGCTTGCGTAAAATCTTCCTTAAAATAACTCTGGTTTATATCATTACCCTCTTTATTAACCGCAATATAAATATTTCTGCAGTCCCGATATAAATTCACAGGAAAATCTTGCCACCACCTTTTAAATTTAGAGTTTTTATTTTCTTGGAAAAAGCCACTTAATAAAGAAACCGACAAATTATCATCGTAGTAAGGACCCCCGTCGAAGGGAAAATTAAATAATGGATAATTGACATTTAAACCAAGTCGTGCCTCATTTTTGGTACCGCACAATAAATAATCAAAATTCAAATTTACCGTAGGGTGATTGATAATAGGGCGATCAACCAATCCCCTTTTATTGATTTGATTGATATCGGTGTGGGGAACTTCGATGTCATAACTGATAGACTGAACTCTATCAATACTGTGTAAACGATTTATCTTTGTGTAAAGATCGGCGTGGTCATTAGTGGGCGCTCCTCCTTCGTAATTATAGAAGTTATATTCAGTTTCCGGGGCAGCCCCGACATACAAAGCCTGACAATTGTAAATTACCCTTGGCTTTGCCATTACTTTTCCCCTTCATGAACGCTTGCATATAATATTCCCGCTAAGAAATCATCCACTTGATGCTCGTAAGCAACATCCTGAACTTTCTTAACTCTTTCGTGATTTCTGTCGGTTGGTTCGGCTGCATACCTTCCCGCTTTAGCCAGCCAGTTTGGTGGGTCTTCGTTAGCTATTACTATATTTGTTATTTCTCGCGCGACTTCTTTTTGCTGCTTACTCAATCTTTTGCGTTTATGAATCTGCCTTAAGGAGGCTTCCACTTCTAGGTTCAACTTGTCCGAAAGGTTTAAATGCTCTTGTATGCGGGAAAGACTAAAATTAAGTGCTGCCTTGGTTCCTACTGGAGTCTTTTTATCCTCTTCTTTCGGCTTCTTGGCTCCCGGAGGACGTCCCGACATCTGAGGCATTTTAGCTCCCCCAATAAGAGGCTCGTACAGACCCTCATTCTTGTGCTCTTGAAATTTCTTTTGGGACTCAAGGGATTCTTCTGGGGTGGGGAAGCGGCCCGACTCGATAGCCTGCATTCCTTCCTCTGCGGTAAGAACACCTAGCTCAATCAAACGGCTATAAATTCTCGAATAGACAGACGTGTCTCTCAAATCCACCTCTTCAAAATGAGCGTCAGGATAATTCTTGAACCCCATCTCCTTTGAAACCCTTTTAATCTCAGGCATTAAAAAATTCTCCAAGAAGACTCGTCGCCCCTGCTTGAGCCTTTCCATGAACACTTGGACCTTGATGCTGGTATTAGCAAATTTCTCGTCACTCAGCAGAATGTTGTTTAACCCCATCTGTATGTCTTGATTGACCACATCATACTTCTTTGGGTCTAAAATATTGCCGATGTCGGGAATAACAAATTTTGCATCAGTGGTATAATCAGAAATCAAAACACGTCCTACGGACTCGTTTTCAAAGAGCTTCTGCATTGCCATCAGATTTTTCTGATTAACTCCTCCATCTTCCGGTTTGGCCCCCATGGTGATCAACAAAATAGCTTGATTCGTTGTTCGTGCTACGGCCATGTCCATCTGCTTCATTTCCTGCTTCCAGTTTATATCCTCTAAAACTGGATAGCCCATCGGAACTGAAAATGGTTCGTAATCCTGCTTCTTATAAAAAACAGCGACAAGCCTATCGGTATTAAGCGGAATCGTGACAGCGGCCATTCCTGTACGCTTCGTATCCTTTATTAGTTTTTTAGTTTCTTCTGGAAGGCTTTCAAATACTTCTTTTTGTTCGTCCGTTTGGGGGTGACGTAGAATTTGCAATTCGTAATCCGTAATCACTTTGTAGTAAACGCCGCTACTAAAAGCTATGCTTCCTTGAAGTTGAATATCAGAAGGGTTAAGAATTATGTACTTAGAGGGAATTTCAATGTTCTCATTAGCTTCACTCAATCCAAACGTCTGATTAATCTTAAAAGCATCACTTTTTTCCATCTCAGCGTTGAATCTATAAATAAAAACATTTCCAGATCTATAATATTCACGAAAAAACCTACTCTGAAGATCATCAATATTAATTTTGCGAAAAAGTGTCTCGAAAAACTCTCTAGATTTACGACTACCTCCCGTATAGTATAAATTACTAATAGAAAACTCAGTCATCAAATCAATAGTATTGCGAAAAACCGAGAAATTATAATAGGCCTTTTGACATAAAATGATAGTATCTCGAACCTCTATGTTGGAGTTGTTAGCAACTCCCCGAGTATACTTAAACGGTATCATACCGTTTTCGATATTCCTAAAACGGTCAGTCCTTACGATGTCAGCAGCTTTGTTACGCCGCGT
This sequence comes from Candidatus Pacearchaeota archaeon, assembly GCA_002690445.1. The sequence continues at coordinate 1,722 of NZER01000251.1, read as the reverse complement.
CCTTGTGGCGTTAGCCACCGCTTCATGCTTAGCCATTAGAGGTTCCGCACCTTGTTCCGTTTTCTTCCTTACCGCCATCTTTTACTTTAAAATTACACCTAAGCTAACATTCTGGGAGTAAATGTGTGACTAACTTGCTCCACCTTGGTATTTTTAAGATCATTGTAGCACTTAACAGCCCAGTTCCCTAACATTAAAGTTGTGTAGTTGTCCTTACGAGCCCGGTTTGCCGAGGTGCTTCTCTTAAGATGTTGTGGCAAATCAAAGGTTTGTGTGCCTTTTGCTGTGGTTTTCACCTCTACAAGAGCGCATTGCTTCTTTGATTGGTAAACTATATCATCCTGAAACTCTATTAAATCCCCTTTATTTTCATAAGGCATTAGCTTCATGGGAACTGCTTGAGCAGACACTTTGTCAAAAAAACTTCCACAAGCCGCTGTGCGAGAGGCAAACCATATTCTTTTATGATCAATAGAAGCCTGTAGATATTCGTTAGCTTCCCGCAAGAAAGTGGTAGAAAACAACTGTTTAAAACAAATTATATTTTCTTTTTTGCTGTATTGACGTTTCGCCCCCAAAAGCATCTTTTGATAATCAACCCCACCTTTGTCGCTGTTAAAATCAAAAAATTTGATTTCTATACGGGAACTTTGAAACAGTTCGGATTCGTTAGCGCTATCTATAAATTGATAACCTGCGTTATCTATAATTATCATTGAAAATTTGAAGTGAGTTACTAGATAGTGAAGATACTTTATATGGTCTTTTAAATCCCCTCCCGCAACAGCATACCCATGCACCAACGTAGAAAACGTAGTTTTTTCTTCATCCAACTCTAGTACGGACATAGCGAAAAAATCCGATGAAGGGCTATTGCTAAAACTGGGGTCAATAGCCAAAATATATTCTTTACCCTTTTCCCCTTTGACTAAAGTATGTTGCTTCTCCCCATCAGGAATAGTGCATTGATGCATTTTCTTTGCGCTGAAATAACTATCGCTCCCATCGGTGAATTGAGCGGCATATTCCCTTAAAAAAGATGAGTTGGAAGCTCCCCCTGCTCGAGCTTCTTCGATCACAGTGCTATCAATCATATCAGAAGGAATAGAATCAAACCCCATTTGCGAAATAAAATAATTGGATTGCATAATATCATCCGAATAAATATTACCCATCCAATTCTTGTATGTGCGATAAAGGTTTTCAAAACTATAACTCGCAGAAGACAACGCTATCATTTTTGAATCATTTGTAAATACAATCCGGTCTTTCTCTTTCATGTCGCCCTTTGCAATAAGATCATCTTCCATCTCCCTTATTTTTATTCTCTCTGCCATGTCTTGAGGAGCCACCAAGAAAGGCATCAACACGGTTTTAATAGTATCTTCTGGAAGCAATAAAAACTCATCAAGGACCAAAACGTTAGCTCGAAAACCACGAATCTTTTCCCCGCTTAACGGAATAGCTGTTATAGTGCCCTCGTTAATTTTCCACTCGAACTGATCGTTACGTTTAGACTTGGCCCCGAAAGCGTGAGCTAACATTTGCGCTTCCTTCGACTCAACTATCTTTTCTATATTGTTGAAAATAAAACGGGCTGTACGAAAAGTCGGACCAGCAATAAGGATCTTGGTACGAGGCTCAAAAATGCACTGAAGAAAACAATAAACGGCTGCAATAAAAGTTTTTCCGCAGCCACGTCCCCACACACACATACTGAAG
>NZER01000250.1 GCA_002690445.1 Candidatus Pacearchaeota archaeon | reverse complement strand
GGATATCAGGAGAAGCGCCGATTTGCTCAAGAGGCAGACCTTGAGTAGGAACATCATCGCCTATTGAGCCACCGCCTTTAGCGCCCTGAATCGCCGCTATTATTGCCGTGAATTTTGTCGCTTCATCACCTGTAATAGGAATACCAAGCTCGTCCGTAAATTCTTGAAACGCTCTCGGTGTCAGTTGTCTCGGTGTCGTTTGCTCCGGAATTTCTTCTGGAAAGTCATACATAACATTACCCTTTCTTAATGAAACGCCAATCGCCTCTCTCGAAGTATCTCATTTTCACTTCTTCAGGTCTGAAGAAATTCTCTATAACGTCAGCCGCCACATCCGTATCGTATTTCTTGCAACTGAATATATCGATGTAACAATCGCCGGTTTTGTCTGAGAAATGCCCCGTAATATTACTGGTCTCGATCATCTGGCAGAAGCTATATCCAGACGCATCCGCGTCATGTGTCGCAAAGTGGGCGATCATCGGTTCACCATACGATTTCATCTTAATGGCCGAGACGATTTCATTGATGAATTCCCGGATATTTTCCTCACTTGTTACCCTCTCAATTGGACAGGATTCACAATCGAATAACGCATGATAGCCCCATGGCGTTGCTTTTAATAACGCCATTTCTTACGCCAAATCACATCCCAATCCGATCAGTATCTGGATCAGCCATTACGCCCAACTGCCCTCTGGGATATAGACTCCCCTGGCGGCAGTGTTACCGGAAATCATGTCAAGAACCTTCCGGCCACCCGCACGTGAGGTTTCATTCGCCAGTTTCTGCTCGTAGGAGCGGAAATCTTCCGAATAGTCCAATCCGTTCTTTTTCTTGAATCTCCAGACAATACCCAATTCCATGAGGTTCTCGTCCAGAACACCGACATCCGTATCCGCAGCCCACGCCGATTGATTCGTACCCCCGGCAGATTGACAGAAATATGTCGATTGATATTCAAACACCCATGTATTGCCCGCAGAAGGCGCTGGGTAGGCGTAGAGCTTCCCGCCGAATATTCTATAGCTGGGATACGGTCCGGTCGCTGTGCGGGCCTTCAGGGCTTGCCATTCAATCGGCGATAACGGCCCGGTCACCGGCTGCGTCAGCGTTCGATCCCAGAACGTCGAACTGATGATATATGAAAAACCCGGCGCGATCGTCGTGATAACGCCCTGAAGTTCCGCCGCGAGACTGGTATGGGTGACTTCGATCTGGGTCGCAGGCCATGAAAAACGGTCCAGCACTTCCCGCCCTTCGGTCTGTGCCAGAGACAACAAAGTCCTGACGTTCTGATCTACCGAAGCAATTACAACAGACGGGCGCGTCAGACCGATTGTATCGGATGCGTTCTGGACAATGGTTAAAAGCGTCATCTATTCCTCTTTTCTCGGCCTGCCACGCTTCTTGGGGGCATTCTCAAGACGCTCCAGCAAATCTTCGATCTGGCGGTCTTTCTTGTTAATAGCCTCGACCAGAGATTCCATTTTGATTTTCAGCGATGCCACTTCTTCCGAAGCCTTGTTGCTCTCAGCAGAGTCCAGATAGGATTTCGCCTTTTCGACCATCGCAACGCCGCCCATGCCCAGTTTGCGGATTGTATCGGCGTTGGCCGAAGCTAAATCCTGGATGGTGCGGATTGTGGCGTTCTGGCATGTTTTCAACTGCGCGGGCGTCACGCCCGGCCAGTTCTTTAAATCAGTTCCATTTACCGGAGCCTCGCGGCCCTCTTTCCACGCTTCATAGGCGGTGAAAGCAAATGGTGATGGTGGCTTGCGCCGGTTGTCGCCGTGTCGCCACTCGCGAAGCAATTCTTCTGTGATTTGCTTGTCAACCACCAAGCCACCGCCCGGCATCGTGATGATAGCAAATTCGACATCCTTGAAAATCGGCATTCCTTGAGCAATGGTCTGCTCACGGTCTTCTTCCGGTCGAAGCTCGAAATCGACATAAAATCCGTGCTTTTCTTCCGCCATCATATTAACCATCTTTTTCCCCTTGGAAATAAAGAAAGGGGGTGCCTCACTGAGACACCCCCGATTAAGTTATGCAGAGCTTCCATCATCCATGAACGGACGCTGAATCTCAAATTCAGCAAGTCCGCTCGACGGGGTATCCACGGCAGAAGCGCCAATGGCAAGTTTAACGCGATCCCCGGAAACAACAGCATCATCGATGCTGCCTGCCGTGGAAGTCGCATAGACCAGACCGTTGTCAGCATAACTGGTTAGAGCCTTGCCAACCGCCTTGCCGCTGATCTGATACCAGCCATATTGGCTGGCTACATTGGCTGACATCGCAGTACCAACCGGGCCAATGGCATCAGCAGCCAGAAGAGCAGTTGAATTATCATCTGCGTTGTAGGTTACGAAAGAGCCGACTGCAGTTGACGCGACTCCTTTTAGATAAACAAACTCACCAGCGCCGTAAGCGGTGGAAGCACGATCCACAGCTTCGACAATAGTGCCGAGAGGCTGGTTCTGAGTTGTCGAGGTGTCAGCAATATTCTGCATCCCGACGATTGGATTAACAATTTGATAGTCAGACATCGTTATTTCCTTTCAGGAAATGGAGTTTGAATGAAAGCCGATTACGCTTTCATTACACCCTGAAGTGAACGGTTGCTCACGGTCATGTTGCCCTGCCAGATAATCGGCAGAACTTGAGCATCCTGGTTGACCGACGACTTCTCGGGAACTTCCGTCCAATTAGCGTCTCGATGCGCGCAAATACCTATATAATCGGTATTAAGAAAATACGCGTGAGCATCTGGCATTCCAGCCGCCGAACTGTCATAGACGACATCCGCGCCTTTGTACTTCAGCGAAGTAGTTCCAGCCTTCAGATCAGTTGAATTCGTATAACGCTGGATGCTGGTCTGACTATTGTCAAAAAACGTAAAATAAGTGTCGTCCATGACGATCAGATCACACATATCGTTGTTACGAGTCAGATTCAACCACAACGGAAGCATGAGGCTTTCAATAGTGGTCGAACTTGGTGTAATAGCCCCACCGCCCTGCAACGGACTGGCCGCTGATTGAAGGATGTTTTTCCAGAAGGTATAAGTCCCGGAAACAATACCACCAACAGTCCCCGTACCTGCATCAGAAGCGAGAGCCTGCAAACCGTTAATCTGGTTGGCAGTAGTGCCGTCGCTGTAGATGTCGGTCGAGAAATTATTACCGGCGGTACGCATGGCATTCTTCAGCTTGTTCTTGACGAGCTTGATAACGCCTTCCTTGCCGCTGTTCTGCCGAATTTCCAATCCAGACGCCACCACGTTGATGGCAACCTGTTTCCATGCAAAATTAGCAGCGGTGAACACTTCCGACTGCGCGATGTCGAGCGTGTCGTATCCACTATATCGCTGATAAGTGCCATTTTCCGCGTAGTCGAGCGGAATCTGGATTTCCCAGCCGCCGGAAACAAGATCAACGCGACCCTTCTCCGTCAGCCGCTGGTGCAATGCAGTGTGGTTCGAGATGTTATCTTCAAGATAATTGTTCTTGAAGTGGCGATAGGTTATCGCCGAGATTTCTGTAAACGAACTATTAGCTGGCATGATCGTGACCTTTCAAGTCTAGGCCGTCATGCGGTCGTCCACCAAAGCTCCGATGAAATCATCAACACTTTTTGCTTTCGCAGCACCCGCTGGCAACGCGCCACTGGTCTTGATGTTAGTCCCCCCGGCCCGCTTTGCTGCCGTGGCGTCTTTCTTCGCCTTGGCAATCCGCTCGGCTTCAGATTTAGCCTTGCGGTCAACCTCGATCTTCCCGGAAACCTCGTCATTGGTTGCCAGGGCCATTTTGTAAGCCATTTGAAGATATTGGTCGCTTGTAAGGCCGGGTTTACTCTCACGCAGAGCGGAAACAATCGGAATCATGTCTTTTTCAAGTTCTGCATAAAATGGATTCGCTGTCGCAAAATCATTTATGACACCCGAAACGACCTGACTCTCCTGCTCCAACTGCTGGTTCTGCTGTTGTGCAAAGTGATTCTCGAAACTTTCGATGCGTTGCCGCATTTCAAGCATTTGAGGATCGACGGAATATTCTCCGCCGTTTTCGTTCAATGCAGAAACCGGAATTCCACGCTGCTCAAGCAGATAGCGCGCGAAACCAACGGGGTCCGCATCTGCATAATCGGAAAGGGCTAGAAGCTGACCGATGGCGGTGCCTTCATCCATTCCATTCATTGCAAACTGCTGACGCCGGGGCGCAATGGCCTGCTCCAACTTGTCGTAAAATTTCCTCTGTTCCGCTACTTCCATAGTCTTGCGAGTATAATCAGCTTCCTGCGCCTTAACGCGATCTGAAATCCACTGCTGGTTTTCAGGCGGCAAGGCATAAAAAGTCTCGCGGTCCTTAGCAGACATAGACTGCGGGGCTGTAATGGTCTGATCATCAGGTTCAGAGCCTTCGCTTTCTACGTCTGTATCTGCTGCTTTCGCAGCCGGGTCTTCCTGGGGTTCAGGACTAGAATCGTCCGAACTCTCCGCTTTAACTGTGTCTAGTGGGTCAGTGGCAGCGCTTTCGGCTGGAGCCTCATCTGGAGAAGAACCAATAATGGCATTTCCTGAGTTTAAAGCATCAAACTGCTCCCCCATGAAATCATCCATAGACTCCTCAACAACGACATCTTCCGCATCATCCGCTATCACGGTTTCCTCCTACAAATCAATCTGATGGGCAATCGCATCCACCGACTTGTCTATCGCCGCGTCCATAGACGCCTCTATGTTCTTTCTTCCATTCTTTTTAACGTCCTCGAATTCACCTTTTTCTAGAATCCGGCAACCGTGCAACTCCAAATTTTCTCTATGTTCGCGACGGCCATCAATGGTCTTGCCCGTAATCGGGCATTCATATGGCCGGTAGTCTCCCGCTATATATGACGCGGTGAGGTGGGACCGCTTTGAGGAATAATCAACCTCGGCCTTCCTTGCCTGCGGAGCGGTCGTCCACTTGATATCGTTATAATTTTCTTTAAAAGCAGTCATTGCAGCACCGGCTCAATAAAATCATCATCATCGTCCATAACCATCACTGTGGTCTCTTCCAGCGGCATCCCGCCAACTTCGCGTGTCGCTGAAATAACCTCGTTGATCCGGGCCATGATCTCGGACGCTCGCGCCAAGGCATCTTCAGGGCTGGTCATACTAATTTCAGGCCCGTTGAATTCAGCCATGATTACTTTTGCCAGATCAACTTGACGCTGTTTGTCAGCCTCGCTTGCCTCGAATTCCATCTTTTCACGCGCCATCTGTATATCGGCCTGAATCTTCATGCCGGGATCAGGTTCAGGCTTCTGTGCCTCAAATTCCTTTAAAGCCATATCGCGCTCTTTCAAACCGATCTCCTGCTCCTGAATCATCAAAGACGCTTGATGGACTTTTGAGTCCAGCTGTATTTGTTCCTGCTCAACTTGCGCTTTCTGCTGCGCCTCTTGGGCCTTGATCGCAGAATTCTGCTGCTCCATCTGCATCTTCATCTGCTCGGCTTGAGCCGCCGCCTGTTGTTCCATCTGCTGCGCCTGTTGAGCCTGCTGCTGGCCGTCATCCGCAGCGCCGGAACCATTTCCGTCCTCCCCGATCATATCAAGGGCATCCTCAACCTCACGGCCCATCTTGAACCGCCTGACCGCAGACATCAACATGCCCTTGGCCGCGTCAAGCGGCAAATATCCTGCCGCAACCGCTGGACCGGCATTGGTGATGAATGTCGAAACCCCGGTCAGTAACTCGGTCACAGACTTCTGATCCATCGCCTGATCCCCGGCAATGGTAGAGTCGGTCTCAATATCAACCCGGTACGAACGCTGCTTGTCGTCCCGCAAGACCTGCATACATTCTTCCCAAGTCGGTTTTTTAAGTATCTCCTCCAACTGGGGCGGCACCGGCTGCTGCTGCTGGGCCATCATTTGCGCCTGCTGGTGCGCCATCATCTTCTCTTCCGGTGAAGGCAGCTTGATATCGGTCATCATAGCTAGACTGTCGGGGCTGAAATGCTCCGAGATAATCTCCGCAGCAAGACGGACAAGACCGCGAGCATATCGCTGAATTTCGCGGCCCATATCGTCCAGCCGCATGGTGCCGAACTGTACCTTGAGTTGCTGCGCCCCCAGTGTCTCGGACGAAGCTGTGGAACCGCGCATGATGTCTGCAATGCCCGTAATCTCGTAAATGGTTTTCTTGATTTGCTCGCGCTGATTATAAAGCTCGTTCAAAACTCCCGCAATCTTCTCAATCGGCCACATCCAAACCGCTTTATCCAGCCCACCTGATTGCATGAGCGGCAGAACGTCCTGCGCGGGGATCATCATATTCTCCCCGGCGTCCATCAGATTGGACATTTCCGTGATCGTACTGTCGTAAATCCCGCGCACCTTACAGGCGGCGATAATGCCGGAAATGCGGCGCGTGATATTGTCCAATTCGTTGGCCTGATCGCGATAAAATCGGAACGGCTCGACCGGGACGAGACTGTCGGTGTTTTCAGTCGCATATAGAGGCCGGGGCGTCGGGAAAAACCCGCGAAGTTGCAAAGGATCGGGGTCCGTTTTTAAGGGACGTTCTTTCACACTTTTGGAGATGAAAATCACCTCCTTCCGGCGATTACACCATATTTCCCACACTGTGGCGCGTTTAAACGTGTCGGCAACAACGTCGCCGTCCTTGTCTTCCACGCCGATGGGCGTGTAATCAAGCTCGACCTCATCCCCGATCTTGTCGCCGAACTTGTCGCGCAAATCGTCCCGCGTCATCAAATGACTAAATGCAACCCACTCGACCTCTTCCCAGGTGCGACCGGGGCCGTGACGGAAATCAGCCCAGTTCACATGCTGGAACTTGACTTCCTCGCTTTTCAGATCATCGTAGGGGTCGCCCATTTCGTCGGATTCTTCGCTGAACACTGGATCGTACCGCACCCGCGTGACGCCGCGTCCGCAAATCTGCTGATCCTTGATTGCCAGACGCATATACCGGTCGAAATCGCAATCGTCCATCGTGAACGACAACGCGCGCTCCAGAACCTCGGAGATTTCCTTGCCGACCGGGTCAGCGTCGCGATACCGCCGCCGCACATCCGGCGTCGGAGACTGATTATATAACGCCGGGCAAATCGTCTGGATATTGGAATACAAGATATTGTAACGGTTGGAAGACGAATAGCGCCGCTCGTTCTGCGATTTCTCGTCGCGGTAACGCTCCTGCACATTTTTCGCGCGTTCGCGCCAGTTCTTCTCGACCTTCTCGCTCAGCTCAAGCTCGGCAATCCAGCGAGAAACAACGCCGGGTGCGCCTTTGCCAGCGTCCTCCGGGGTGACTAACGTACCGCTTTGTGCGTCTGTATTTTCAGGCATAGCCGCCTTTTTTCTCGCTTTTACTCAGCATCGCCAACGAATGGCATTGCGGTCGGCCTTATTACATTTCTTTGCCACCGCAATTATTGCCCCAAATCAGAAAATTTGTCAATCATACCTTGCTCGCCGCTTGCTAACAGATTTAATCAGGTCGTTCATGGTCATGGTGGACGTCCCGCCGATGGTCAATGTCGGATTGAGGATGGGGGCTTTTGGCTTCACCGGCTCCTTCCAGACCCATGCCAGATATCGCAGCGCGTCCGCGAAGTGATTTGTCCAGTCATGGACGGGCCGGTCCCGGAAGCATTTTTGCTCATCATCCCATTCCCTTCGGAACTGTCCCAAAGCATTCAAGAAATCTTCCTGATCCTCGTCAATCCACAAGCGCGGGAACAGATGCCGCGCCGCTAGGATGCCTTGCATTTCAGTGTTGGTGTTCCGCAGGATATTCACGCTTTCAAGACCGTAATCCTTGGTCAGTTGCTCGTACACCGAGCGCCCCGCCGCCGCCAGCGTCTTCGCCTGCGCATCATGGGGCAACCAGTGTCGGGCGTATTCATACGGCTTGCCGGAAATAACCTCGGCGTAATGCTCAAGATTGTGACCGTTTGCACTATAGGTGTCGATAATTCGAACTTCATTGGCGACGATTTGAACGAACAGAATAACCGTGTCGTCGGAATAACCGATATCCCAAACGGTCATCACCGGGAGATCGGGATCATATTCGACCTCGCAAATGCGCCCCTCGGATCGTGCCACCGATAGTTCCGTACCGTAAAAGCTGCCAAGAATAGCGGCCTCGAAGCTGCACATATATTCCTGCTCGAATTGAGCCGCCCCAAAGTCAGCGCCGTAAAGCGCGATATATTCCGCTCTGATTTCGTCAAGCTGCGCCTCTGCGAAAGCGCCAGTGTCAACGACATTTGAAATCTCGGCAAACCAGCCTTCAGTCCTCATGCCGTAATTATACATCTCATATGCATGATTCTTGCCGCGCGGCGTCGTGACGAACATCGCCCAGCCGTTGTTCTCTCGCAGCATCGGGCTGATGTAGCCCCAAGCTGATGGGTTAGCCAATGCCCATTCGGAAAACGTAATCCCGGCCACACTAGCGCCGACCAGAGAATTATACCGGTCCGATCCGATAACTTGCCATGTCGCGCCATTCTTAAACCGGATGAACATCTCGCCTTCATTTGTCACCTCACGCAATTCTTCGGGAAACGCCTCATCGATCCGGCGCAGCCCTGTGTGCGGATTGACCGCCGACCAGATTGCTTTGCGGGCCTGGGAGAATTCAGGAAGGCATGTCCAGTATGTTGCCGGGCGGTCTATCAATGCCTGAAACGTCACATTAAGCGCGATTTCATCCTTTCCCCAGCGACGGTGAGCAACGCAAATAGCCCGTTTGTTGTCCATGCCGCCGTCGAGCATGTATTTATGCAGCGGCGCTTGATAATTTCTGATACGGCGCTGGACGATCATTTCTCGGGACGATCATTTCTCGTAGATATTCTGGATTGACCAGTTAAGGTCGCCGCTGTGTTCGATCTCGCTCTTTTCCTTCCAACCCATTCTGGTCTTTGACCACCAGATCATGGCGGTGGTGTCGCCGCCCATAGCCTTGTTGAACAGCGTCCCGGCGACCTTGGTATTGGCTTTGGTCGCCGCCGTGTCCAGTTCTCGCCGGAAATGCTTGCGCAAGGTCTTGTCGTCAATGCCGTCGCGGATCACAAGACACTGGGATTCCTGCGGGATGCCACAAGCGGTCATCTGCTCTACGAGCTTTCGCTCGTCATCGGTCGGCTTGAATGGCGGGCGTGTAACCCGCTTGGCTTTTTTAGGCTCCATTTTCTTTTATAGTGGGGAAAATCTCCCCGCTACCCTCTAGTTTGGCCTGTTGGCCGGTGAAATTCTGCCAGCGTTTTACGGCCACATCGCAGTATTTTGGGTCAAGTTCCATCATGTAGCAATTGCGTGCCGTC